>NZ_DEYI01000019.1:0-62302 GCF_002364475.1 Idiomarina sp. UBA3162 | reverse complement strand
GAAGGTATTAATCATACCGGTTACTGTACCCAATAGACCCATCAACGGAGCGACAACCGAGATGATCTTGATAAACGTGAGGTTGCGGGTAATCTTCGGTACTTCGCGTAAGATGCCCTCACTCAGTTTGAGCTCAAGTGTTTCAGTATCCGCATCCGGGAACTTGTCTTTGATCAGCATGACACGACCCAGTGGGTTGTCTTCTTTTGGCTGCGGTGCTTTAAGTTGGCGTTTTACTTTGTTGCCAATAAGCATAAGTGATACGAAACGCTCAAGTGCAATCAACAAGCCGATTAAGCCGAGTCCCAGAATGATGTAGCCCACAGTTCCACCTTGGTCGACACGCTCTTTTAAGCTTGGCGCCTGCACCAACAATCCAAGAATCGAGCCGCCCGTTGGATCCAAGCCAAACGCGACCACGCCATTTGAGGCGTCTTGCAACTCATCAGCACTCTCGGTAAAGCGACCTGCCGGCTGACGGACTAATTCAGCGATGTTTCCGGTGGTTGCGTTATATTCAAGGTATGCGCCATCTGAAACAAGGTTGAACGCCCCTACACGCAAGACGTCTTCGACATCTTTCTCACCATCAGCTTCAGTCACAGGCGCTGAGAATTCCGCAATTTTGCCTGACTCGGTCATTTCTTTTTGTAGCGCCAGCCACACTTTCTCAATATCTTCGATCGAGGCGAGCTTAGAGGAGTTACTGATTTGCTCAGAAAGTTGCTTTAGCTCGTCAGAACGGCCAGGGTACTGCGCTGAAATAACGGAGTTTTGGAAGCTGCCAGCAGCATCATTAGTCACCTGCTGTAATACACCAAAGAGCTCTTTCAATGAGCCCATGCTTTGCGTCAAGGTATCTTGCAAGTTACCTAATTTAGTCTCATTGCTTTCAAAGCGTGTCTCTAAGTCTGACGCTTGTTGCTCAAGCGCTTGACGCTGTGCGATGGCATCACGCAACATTTGCTTTTGCTCTTGCTCCTGCTGACGGAAACGCTCTAAGCGAGCTTTGTTTTCTTCCGACTGTGCGTACTTACCTTGCTGAAGCTGCTCAAGCAACTGGTCAAGGTTGATTGGATCTTGCGGTTTAGGTGCCGCTTGCGCGCCAGCTACCAAACCTAAAGTTAGTGCTGCGCTGATTAATAGCTTGATTGGTTTCATCGACATCTTAGGACTCCTTAATCGGCAGCGTTAGTTGACGCAGTTTTATTCACGACGAGCGGTAGCATCAACATATCTGGAGCGACCTGCTTACGTGCGATACGGATGGCAGTTTCAACAGCAGGGCGATGAGCCTGGTCAAGCTCCATCCACTGTTTGCTGTCGTTATCCCAAATACCGAGGTGCTGCCCATCGCGTGACTTATAAATCAACGCCACACGACCTACGCGTAAGAACGTTACATCTTGCACTTGCCCATCGACAGAGTGCTCTGCCGTATAAGCCTCAATGTTACGACCGTAATCGGTCTCAATTTGATAAGCTTCCATAACGCGACGGAATTTCTCAGACACATCAACGTTGGCTTTGCCCATCAACTCACGCAAACCCGCGATGCGTTCATCTCGTTCTTGCTCTAAAAACGGTACATCGAGTTCGATAAAGTTATCGAGTGCATCAACCATACGAATCATCAAAGGAGTGATTTGGCGCTCAACGTAGCTCACTTGGTCAATCGATTGATTCAAGTCAGCCATCTCAACCTGTTGGTCGTTGATCTGGTTTTGAAGTTGGTTGGTGTAAACTTGCAGACCTTCAATTTCTTTCATGATCTGCTTGTACTGCTGCATGCGCTCTTGCATGGAGTCAGAGATTTTGTCTACAGTGAGCTGAGCCTCGCGTGCAGACTCATTGATATCGGAGGCGTTCTCAACGACTGGTTCTAAGGTTTTATCCTGTGCCAATGCCGATGTTGATAGAACGCAAGCCATCGCAATGGCTGTACTTGTCGCTAGCAACTTCATATGTGACCCTTTACTTAGGTTGGTGAATTTTTAAACACCCAGATGAAAGATGCGACAACTTTAGTGATTTTTCGTGACAGCTTAATGACGTAAATATGTCAACTTTGTGACAACGATAAAGATTGCGTCTGTAAGCCTAATCGATTAGTTTAAAGAGAGTCTTTAAACTAGGTAAGCGGCACTTAAATTATAACTTATTATGGCTTACAAAAGCATATCTTATTCGCTTCTCACCCGCGTTCTGTCTGTCTATTTTTTACTAACGCTTACAGTCACAGCGGTACAAATTGGTGCAGAATATTTTGACACTAAACGTGTGTTAGTCGCCGAACTGCAAAACCAACAAAGTACCTTTAATGGTTCACTGACGCGTTCCTTGTGGGAGTTCAATACCCCCCAAATTGAGACCATCGCTGACGGTCTAATCAGCATTCCGGCAATTGCGGGTGTGTTAATAAGAGACGAAAGTGGTAAGCCTGTTATTCAAATTGGTGAAACCTTACCCGTGGATAATTTACCTGAACGCGCTTCCGAAGGTTATGTCGTTCCCGAGGAAAACGGCACCTTTGGTTTCTACAATGCGCTGATTTTTGAGTTTTCTGGCCACTCAACTCGGGTGGGCGATGTATCACTCTTTACCACCCGCGATATTGCCATCGACCGCATCAAGATCAGCCTCGCATTTATTGTCGGTAATGCGATTATAAAAAGTGCGTTCTTACTTATCCTTTTTACCATCGCGTTCCAACGCATGCTTAACCAACCCTTAAACGATCTCACTCGACAAATTAATAGTTTTCGGTTGGATAATTTAGACGCGTCACGCATCAAACTCGATGAACGACATCACAATGAGTTGGTACTGATTGAGCAAGCATACAATCAACTCATCGATAACATTGAAGACTATCAAGAAGATCTAGAGCGGACACAGCATAAACTTAAGTTAGCCAACCGCCAATTAGATGAACAAAATGCTATCCTCGAACAGGAAGTTGCTCGGAAAACCTCGCGTTTAAGTCAGGTGATGCTTGACCTCGAGCAGCGCAAAAATGAATTGGAAATTCGGCAAGAAAAACTGGAACGAGAAATCAGTCAACGCCGTGCGATGGAAACTAATTTGCGCGAATCGAACGATCGGCTTCAGTCGTCACTCGATCATCTTAAAAATACTCAACAACAACTTATTGAATCCGAGAAAATGGCTTCTTTAGGTGGTCTTGTCGCGGGTATTACACACGACGTAAACACACCCATCGGTATTAGCGTAACGGCTAACTCGTTTTTAAAAGAGAAACTCGAAAACCTTGATCGCATGCTAAACGACAAAACATTAACGCAAGCACAACTGGGCAAATATATAGAAGAAAGTCGTGAAAGCATTCAACTACTTGAGAATAACCTTAATAGAGCATCAGAGCTTATCAGTAGCTTTAAGCAAGTGGCAGTTGATCAAACATCAGATGCTATTCGCGACATTGATTTAAAACGTTACGTAGGCGATCTGGTTCAGTCATTGCAACCGCAACTCAAAAAACAAAATCATCATGTGCGCATTGATTGTCCTGACGACTTATATGTTCGCTGTACAGCCGGTGCGTTGTCGCAAATTTTTACTAACCTGATTATGAATTCCATACTGCACGGATTCGAGGGCATCAGTGAAGGTGAAATGCATATTGAAATCCGTACTGAAACCGATGCTAATCAGACCGACAGACTCCATGTGGTATACTCCGATAACGGTCACGGTATGAATGAAGAGCAGCTAGAGAAACTGTTCGACCCATTCTTCACAACCAAGCTAAACCAAGGCGGTAGTGGCTTAGGCACGCATATCGTTCGCAACCTAGTCACACAAACATTGGACGGCGAAATCACCGCTTCTAGTGAGCCGGGTCAAGGTTTAACGTATCGGTTCTCCTTCCCAATCATTATCTTAAGATAAAGGCGCTTAATTATGTGGTTTAAAAACGCCCGCGTGTATCGCTTTGGCGAGTCATTTCAATTACCCGAAAACTTTGAGTCTCACCTTCAAGCACAGCTATTTAAGCCGTGTAGCCGGCAGGATATGACCAGCTTTGGTTGGACGTCCGTTTTTGGTGCACAAAGTGAAGTACTTCATCATGCGGTTGAGCAAAGCTATTTAGTCTGCGCTCAACGCGAAGAAAAGGTGTTACCGGCTGCGGTAGTCAATGCTGAACTTGAGCAAAAAGTACAAGCGATTCAAGACACCGAGGGCCGTCCCGTTAATGGTAAAGAAAAGAAAAATCTTAAAGAAGATATTACCCATCAACTGCTACCCCAAGCATTTAGTAAGTTTCGTAAAACATGGGCTTACATTGATTTAAAACGTCAACTCGTCATTGTTGATGAATCAAGTGCTAATAAAGCAGAAGATTTGCTCGGCTTATTACGTGCGAGCGTAGGCTCTTTACCCGTCAAACCGATTGCTCTTGCGGAGTCGGCAGAAGTGCTACTCACCGAGTGGCTCACCACACAAGCATTACCCAGTCGATTCGATTTAGGCGATGAGCTTGAACTGCGCTCGCCACAAGCAGATGGCGGTATCATCCGTTGCAAACAAGAAGATCTCACGCGCGAAGATGTTCAGGCTCATGCAGCTGCCGGCAAACAGGTAGTTAAATTAGGTCTCGTTTGGAACGAACACATCGAGTGTGTCATCGAGGCCGATTGGGCGTTGAAACGCATAAAAGCAACGGATCAGTTACTAGACGATCAAGATGACTGGAATGACGCCTCGCCGGAACAAAAACTCGATAGCGACCTAGCCCTCGTGTCTGCTGAACTCGGTGCTTTACTTGACGATTTATTCAGTATTTCAACTGAGTGAAGTGCGTAAAGCTTGATAACGGTTCTGGGTCGATTCGTCGTCCCAGAAATCGTTTACGGGAATAATCTCTCGTTGTTGGTATTCGGCTAGCGTCATCGCCCCATCAATGGGTCTAGAGTGCCCCGTTAATAAACTGGCGATATGCACGATATCGCAGTAGTTCACCACTAAGGGGTCGTTAAGATCCTCAAACCGCCCACGGTTATAAAAATAAGGCACCTTGATAAGATTGGGGGCGAAGCGCCAGTGCTCTAAAACGCTGACGCCCAAGCTGCGATCAAAGTGTGTAATGGTTTGGTTCATAAACGATGGATTGGCAAAACTATCATCGAATTCATCAGCAATTTTTAGAATAGGTGCAACACCGATTCTGCATACCATACCCGCTAATAGCGACACGTCTTGATGTAGGCGGTTACAATAACCACGTTCGTGCAGATGTTGAGTGACGATAACCGAAGCAGCAGCGATGTCACGCGATTCGGTTAAAAATTTCTGTGCGTATTGTTTAACGATGTCATTCTTCGGGTTAAAGATCTGTTCCACAGCCATCGCTACCACTAACGTGCGGATCCGACGTAGACCAATGCGCGTGAGTGCCTGCATCAAACTTTCTGCGCGTGCTCGCCCACTTAGGTAGGCGCTATTAGCCAACCGAATCAACCGCGCACTCAATGCAGTGTCATGCTGAATAATAGCCGCTAAGTCTTGTAAATTAGTATCCGGATTACTGGTCGCTTGACGGATTCGCTCTGCGGTTTCTGGCAACCCGGGTAACTTTAGTTGGTCCCGTTGAATTCTGTCTTCTATCAATAAATACAGTGCGTTAGTTGCCGTCATGACTCGTTTCCAGATCCTTATTCATTACCTAACTTGCGATATTGTCCGCATCGCATTAAATTGTTTTAACTCATTTTACTACTATACCGACAAAGTTGAACTTATGTTAAAACAAATTTTCACCATTGCGCCATTGGTTCTTGCTTTATCAGCTTGTTCAGAACAAGCGACTTCTCAGGAAACACAACCAAACCAAGCTTCCACAGCTTCAGCCCAGCAGACGTCTGATTACACCCTTGTCAAAGGTGCTGAAGATCGCTTTGGGATTTATACGGACTACACACTAACGTCTGACATTTCGCACCTTACAACTAATCAAAAAGAAATGTTGGGGTTACTGATTGAAGCCGCCAAAATCATGGATGACCTCTTCTGGCAACAGGCCTTCGCCCATGACAAGCGTTCATTCATAAATGCGGTTCCTGATTCAGCGCAACCATTCGCTGATATTAATTACGGCCCGTGGGATCGACTCAACGGTGATAAACCGTTTTTGCGTGAGTTTAGCGAGAAGCCACCAGGCGCCAATTTCTATCCTGCTGATATGAGCAAAGAAGAGTTTAATGACTTTAGCAATGAAGAGAAGACGAGCGAGTATACGCTAATTCGTCGAGACGGCTCGGGTCAGCTGACCGTGGTACCCTATGCAAGTGCATACTCAGACGAGCTCAAGCAAGCGGCTAAACTGCTTCGTCAGGCAGCTGAGTTAGCCGAGGATCCGGACTTTGCTCACTACTTGAACCTACGTGCCGACGCGTTTTTAAGTAACGAGTACCGTCCATCCGATTTAGCCTGGATGGACATGCAAAACAATGACATTGATGTGGTCATCGGCCCTATTGAAACCTATGAGGATCAGCTGTTTGGCTACAAAACAGCATTTGAGGCTTATGTACTGATTAAAGATAAACAGTGGAGCGAACGACTTGCTAAATACGCGCAGTTTTTACCTGAGTTACAGCGCGGCTTGCCTGTTGAGGATAAGTACAAGCAAGAAATGCCAGGTGCTAACGCACAATTAAATGCCTACGATGCGGTCTATTTTGCTGGCCACTCAAACGCAGGCAGCAAAACTATTGCTATCAACCTGCCTAACGATGAATACGTGCAGCTTGAAAAAGGCACTCGCCGTTTACAACTTAAAAACGCGATGCGTGCCAAATTCGACAAAATTTTGCTCCCTATCGCCGAGCAGCTGATAGTGCCGGAACAACGCGAAAACATTACTTTTGATGCATTCTTCGCTAACACTATGTTCCACGAAGTAGCTCATGGACTGGGTATTAAAAATACAATCAATAATAAAGGAACCGTGCGCGCTGCGCTAAAAGAGCACGCATCAGCACTCGAAGAAGGTAAAGCTGATATCTTGGGCTTATACATGGTCACCCAGCTGTTCGAAAAAGGTGAACTGTCTACAGGTACCCTACAAGACTATTATACAACCTTCATGGCAAGTATATTCCGCTCAGTTCGCTTTGGCGCTTCCAGCGCTCATGGCAAAGCTAACATGATCCGCTTTAACTATTTTGCTAATGAAGGTGCATTTACTCGAAATGCCGATGGCCAATACGCCATTAATATGGAGAAAATGCGCGCAGCCATGACCAGTCTCTCGGAGAAGATCTTGCAATTGCAAGGGGACGGTAACTACCAAGGCGTGAGTGAGCTAGTTGATCGTCTCGGGGTCATTAGTCCTCAATTACAGTCCGATTTAGATAAACTATCGAATGCAGGCATTCCAGTAGATGTCACATTTAATCAAGGAAAAGCCGAACTTGGGCTTTAAGTAGTTCACTTGAACTCAGCGTGCGCCTATTGGCGCACGCTATCAACTTTGCCTACCCCCAAACCCTGTGCTAGAATCCGCGCGCTTCAGTGGTTGAACTTTAACCACAGTGTCACATCCGTGTCAGTTCATTCAATTACACTGCATGCTCCGTACATGTGACATACAAACTAGATGCACTCCATCTCACTGAATTTTTAATTGGGTAACGTTTTATGTGGAAGTCTATCCAGGCAAACTGGTTTTCAAACCTGCGCGGTGATGTACTATCGGGTCTTGTTGTTGCTTTAGCACTCATTCCCGAAGCCATTGCTTTCTCAATTATTGCGGGCGTTGATCCTAAAATCGGGCTTTATGCGTCGTTTGCCATCGCTGTCATCATCTCGTTCACCGGTGGGCGCCCAGGCATGATCTCAGCTGCGACTGGTGCTATGGCCCTGTTAATGGTGACACTGGTTAAAGAGCATGGTTTAGAATACCTTCTCGCCGCAACGTTACTCACGGGTGTATTACAAATAATCGCAGGCTATTTAAAACTGGGCGAACTGATGCGTTTTGTGTCTCGGTCGGTCGTTACAGGGTTTGTTAACGCACTGGCGATTCTGATTTTTATGGCTCAGTTACCCGAGCTTACTAATGTCACTTGGCATGTTTATGTTATGACCGCGGCAGGATTGGCGATCATCTATGGTTTCCCCTATATCCCCGTTATTGGCAAGATGTTGCCGTCACCGTTGATTTGTATTCTTTCATTGACGGTTATCGCGATTTACTTTGGCATCGACGTGCGCACGGTCGGCGACATGGGTGAACTCCCCGATACACTGCCAGTATTTTTATGGCCCGATGTACCTCTTAACTTTGAAACGCTGGCCATTATTTTCCCTTATTCCCTCGGTTTGGCGATAGTCGGTATGCTTGAGTCACTGATGACTGCAACCATTGTCGACGACCTCACCGATACATCGAGTGATCGCAACCGCGAGTGTAAGGGTCAAGGTATCGCCAATATCGGCTCGGGTCTGCTCGGGGGTATGGCAGGTTGCGCAATGATAGGTCAATCAATTATTAATGTTAAATCAGGTGGTCGTACGCGGCTCTCCACATTTATCGCCGGTACTTTTTTGTTGATATTGATCTTATTTTTAGATGAATGGCTAAAACAAATTCCAATGGCTGCACTGGTTGCAGTGATGATTATGGTTTCGATTGGTACCTTCAGCTGGGACTCAATTCGGAACCTCAAACAACACCCACTGTCTACCAATATTGTTATGTTAGCGACAGTTGCCGTGGTCGTTGCGACTCACAACTTGGCGCTAGGCGTATTTGTTGGCGTACTATTAGCGTCAGTATTCTTTGCTAATAAAGTGGGCCATTACATGGCTGTAACGTCGAGTTTAAATGAGGCGTCGTTCTGTCGCACTTATAAAGTCGCAGGGCAAGTTTTCTTCAGCTCGTCCGAAAAATTTATTGCCGCGTTCGATTTTAAAGAAGGTGTCGATAAGATTGTTATCGACCTTAGCGAGGCGCACTTTTGGGATATCACCGCGGTCAATGCGCTTGATCGGGTAGTTATTAAGTTTAGACGTGAAGGTGCAGAAGTCGACGTTATTGGATTGAACAAAGCCAGCGCGACTATCGTCGATCGCTTTGGAGAACATAACCAAAGTGATGCCAAAGACTTGATCGGACATTAATTAAGGTAAGTCGTATGAAACACGTTATCGCTTGTATTGATGAATCACGCATGGCGCATGCGGTTACACAGTATGCCACATGGTCTGCTCAGCGGCTGCAAACACCATTGACATTATTTCACGTATTAGATGAGCTGCGTTACCCCGTCAACTCGGATATGACAGGAAATATTGGCTTAGGTAGCCGAGAGTCGTTACTTGAAGAACTTGCCGAACTTGATGAGCGTCGTAATAAACTCGCCTTGGAGCATGGTCATCATCTACTTGAAGCGGCAAAAAGTTATGCTGAAGAAATGGGCGCAGATGATGTGCATTTACGCCAAAGACATGGCGACTTAGCCGAGTCACTTGCGACACTCGAAGATGAGCTGCGATTATTGGTAATTGGCTTACACGGTGCGGAGACCTGTGACAGCGATCGTTTAGGTCATCAAATTGAGACCATCGTGCGCAATGTTCGTCGCCCTATTTTAGCGGTGCCGGAAAACTATAAAGCGCCGACCAATGTAATGCTTGCCTTCGATGGTAGTGACGTTTCTCGTAAAGGCGTCAAGATGTTGGCTGAATCTCCGCTGTTCGTCGGTATGCCCATTCATGTCGTTATGGTGGGTGCGGCGACAGCTGACGCGAACGCATCGGTCGAAGCTGCGGTCAGTCATTTACAAGAATTTCGTCACCAAGTGAGCTATGAAATCAGAGCCGGTGAAGTTGAATCAACTTTGCGCGATATTCAACAAGAGCGTAATATCGACATGCTCATTATGGGGGCCTACAGCCACTCAAAGTTACGCCAGTTGTTTATGGGAAGCACCACATCAAAGGTGCTATCTCGCGCTACAACACCGGTTTTACTACTTCGTTAATTATATACACCTTAGGAACTCTTTGAATGACGCCAGATTGGCAAGAATTAGAGCTTGATGATGCACTGATATCAGTGCTCAAAGCAGCAGGTCTAAATAAGCCTGCCAAGGTTCAGCAAGCGGCTTTGCCGGCCGCAATGGATGGTCACGATCTGTTGATCAGTTCGCCGACCGGTACGGGTAAAACCTTAGCGTTTTTGCTGCCCGTTTTGCAGCACATGATTGATTTTCCCCGTAAGCAGCCAGGCCCTGCGCGCGCTCTGATAATGGCTCCTACGCGCGAGCTTGCAGAGCAAATCTATCAACAAGCCGAAATGTTTCGTGAGCTTACCAAGCTTACGTCGATTGTGGTGACAGGTGGGGTTAATTACGGTAGCCAGTTGAACCGACTCGAACAGAGTCATGATCTCGTTATCGCTACCCCCGGACGCTTATTGGACTTGCTAGAAGCAGAGCAATACGAACTCGAAGCCGTCGAGTGGCTGGTTATTGATGAAGCAGACCGCATGTTGGACATGGGCTTTAAGGACGTAGTTAAAGATATCGCTATGCATGCCCGAAACCGCCAGCATGCTATTTTATGTTCAGCCACGATAGACAGCGAGGGCGTTGCAGCTTTCTCGCGCTCTTTGCTTAATGAACCAGAGCTGGTAGAAGTTACACCGCCTAAGCGAGAGCGCGGTAAAATTATCGAACAAGTCTACCTAGCCGATACAGACGAGCATAAACGCCAGTTACTGCTCGCTCTGTTAAAGCAGCATCCAGGCCGCTCAATTATTTTTGCGCGCACGCGTGAACGTGTGCAGGCGTTAGCCAGCTTCCTGCAATCTGTCGATGTACCCGTCATGTTTTTACGTGGTGACTTGCCCCATGCTGAACGCCAGCAAAAGATTATTGAATTTAAACGTCGTGACAATGCAGTGTTAGTGGCTACCGATGTCGCCTCGCGTGGACTCGATATCGATGAAATTAAGTTGGTGATTAACTACGACTTACCAAAGCAAGCTGACGTTTATGTCCACCGTATTGGTCGTACCGCTCGTGCCGGACAAAAGGGTCTTGCGGTGTCTCTTGTGGAAGCGCATGATGCACTGTTACTCGGTAAGATTGAGCGCTATATGGAACACCGCCTCGATCGTCGAGTCATTGATGGTCTTAAACCTCAATATAAGTTTCCATCAACAGACAAAAAGCGTGTTAAAAAGAAGAAACAAGCGAAGAAAACTAAAAAGCGCCGTTAATTACGGCGCTTTCGATATAACCAAAGCAAAGAGAAGTAGGCGACCACACCTGCTGCATCAGCAAGCCAGTCCATCACGTCAGAACCTCTGCCCGGAATGTAATACTGAATAACTTCTATCGCGCAACCATAGATTAATAGTAGCGCAATAGCGATTTTCCCCGATAAGTCGAACGCCTTATGTAACGTCACACTCAGTAAGAAAAACGCGGTAAAGTGAACCCACTTGTCAGCGTGAGGGATCATCCGACTTGCTTCATGGCTCGGAAATTGCCATAAGAACGCAATCGTAATGACCACTAATAGACTTACAAAAATCGCACGTGCCAACATGCGGGAGGTATTTAGGTTACTCAACGTCCTGTCCTTCATACACCGAAACGTTATCGTACCCTGCTTCCTGCAGTAACAACGTTTGCATTTTACTCATCACACCCTGCGAACAATATAATAGATAGTGTTTTGAGTCATCCAGTTTTACAAACTCTGACTGAACCTTAAAGAATGGCATTTCGATCACGTTCAATGACGTCGTTAACGGGTCATCCTCGATTTCCTCTGCGGTACGTATATCGACGATAACTTTGGGCTTATCGGACTCGGTTTGCTTTAACTGAACTTGTTGTTGAGCAGCATCCGCAATATCCTGCATGCTTAATACTTGCGCATTACGAACCACGTGCTCGATAAGGTTCATATCAAGTTTCTCTTCCTCAGCCAGAATCGCCTGTTCGTTTGCTTTCACCGTCGGCTTATTGGAGATAACACCACAGTACTCAGGGATGGTTTTCGCCAACGCTTCGGTGCCGATGCGTTTAGCTTGATCAACGATGGTCTGCTTATCTGCGGTAATCAACGGACGCAAAACCAGTGTATCGGTGGCTTTATCGATAACCTGTAAGTTCGCTAAGGTTTGACTCGAGACTTGGCCAATGGCCTCACCGGTCACTAGCGCCTGCGCTTTTAAGAAGTAGCCGACCCGTGTTGCAGCTCGGAGCATTTGTCGCTTCAAAACAACGCCCATCGCTCCATTATCGACGTTGGTTAAAATATCTTCGACGATAGGCGCAAAATCAACACTGACAAACTTGATCGGGTGCGACTTAGTAAAGCGTTCCCAAAGGTAGTGACAAATTTGCTTAACGGCCACCTCGTGCGCGTCGCCACCTAAATTAAAAAAGCAAAAGTGAGTGCGCGCCCCTCGACGAATAAATTCAAAGCTCGCAACGCTCGAGTCAAACCCACCGCTCATTAAACTTAAAACAGTTTCTTGCGTTGGAATTGGAAAACCGCCTAGACCTTGTCGCCGTTCACCCACTAATTGAATATTCTGTTCAATAATCTGCAGGGTGATTTCATGCTCAGGTGACTTCAACTGGACTCGAGCCGAGGGTTGATGCTCCAAAAGGTAGCCGCCGATATAGCGTTCAAGTTGCTGCGAAGAGAAATCGTGATGACCTTTACGTTTGACCCTAACGGCAAAAGTTTGCTGGGCAATTTTTTCTAACCAAAACTGAGCAACCCACTCAGACAATGCCTCAAACTCATCTAATGGGCGTTCAATTACTTCTGCGAACCAAGATATTCCTGGCGTGCACGAGAGTTTATCAATGATCGCCTGGCGCGCCTGATCGTCATCAGCAGCGGTGCTAACTTCGATACGGTCCCATAGCCATTTGACATATAGCCCAGAATCAATATCGGCTAAAACCTTCCTAAGGTTATTCGTTAATACTTTGCCGTAACGTTTCCGGACTGATCGGCTTTTGATGGTGATTTCGGCATGCAACCGTACAACGAACTTCATGGTGGCCTCAGTTTCCGCTTGGTATAAAAACCACCAATTATACGATTTTTTGGTCCTTCGAGCTAGTTAAGCTACTCAATTACATCAACTGGATCGGACTCTTTTGCCTTACCTTGCATGATAGCAATATCTACGCGTCGGTTAAGCGCACGGTTAGATGCTGAGTTATTAGGAACTATAGGTTTGGTATCTGCATAGCCCATCGTCACTAGCCGCGATTGGTCAAACCCCTCAACCGTTGTCATTTCCTCAGCGACCGCAACGGCACGTTTAGCCGATAGATCCCATTTAGAACTGTACATTTCAGAAACCAATGGTTGGTTGTCCGTATGACCAGAAATCGTAATCTCTCCAGGAATATCCTTTAATGCTTGAGCCACTTCACGAATGACCGGTTTAAACTGTGGCTGCAAAAAGGCCGATCCCTCGGGGAAGGAGCCATTTTCTTTAATTCGGATTATTATTTGCTGACCCAACTGCTCGAGTTCGAGCGTGCCCGCTTTGATATTATCATTCAGCTGCTCGCGGATACGCTCCATCAGCTCCTTAACCTCCTCTTCCATAGCAGGTGCCGTTTTTGAACTTTCTGCCGCTTTTTTATCCTCACTACTATCTGCTTGCTGACCGCCACGTTCAGTCTGTTGACCGCCTGCAAAGTCAGACTCACCCTCCTGAAACTCCAACATCTGCTGAGTCATCTCGACGGTCTGCTGCTGAATCGTTTCGATAGGTGTTGGCTCGGGTCGTCCGGGGCGAAATTCTTGCGCAATGACACTTGTGCCTTTAGGGATATCCTTTACTTCGATTTTATTTTGTACACCCAAGGCGTACTTCATGGACCCGGCAATTTGCTTGAATTTCAATACATCCATTTCGGAAAAGGCTAGTAGCAGCACAAAGAAACACATCAATAGTGTCATTAAATCGGCAAAAGTCGCCATCCACATGGGAAGCCCAGGTGGTGGGCAACGGCATTCTTCTTGATCGTCTGCTGCAGCCATAAGCGCTATTCTTCCTCGCTACCGTCGGTAACGCGTTTTGATTCAGCAAGGTAGTTACGCAGCAACCCCTCAATGACTCGCGGGTTCTGGCCGTCCTGAATACCTAAAATCGCATCTAGAATTAATTGCCGATTGAGTTTTTCTTGTTCAGCACGCAGTACCAATTTGTTCGCAATCGGAATGGCGATGACGTTTGCCAAGAAGGCACCATACAACGTCGTCAACAACGCGACAGACATCGCGGGACCAATTGCTTTCGGATCATCCATATTTGCTAACATCGCAACCAGACCAATCAAGGTACCAATCATCCCCATAGCAGGTGCCACGTCTGCCAACACTTTGAAGAACCGAGCTCCTTCCTCATGGCGTGAGAAACTCATACCGATATCTTTACTGAGCGTTTGCTTAACGACTTCGGCGTCGTGCCCATCAACGAGCATATCGACCCCTTTTCTAAAAAACGGGTTGGGTATTTCGGCTTCTTCTAACGCGAGAAATCCACCTTTACGCGCTGAATCTGCCATCTCGACAGCGCTATCAATCAGCTCTTGTGGATGCTCGATCTTAAAGAAGAACGCTTTCACCACGACTTTGCCGGTAGCAAAGAATTGTTGCAGTGGAAAGTTGGCCATGACGATGAACAAGGAGCCACCCACAACAATCAATACTGACTGAGTGTCGATGAAAAGACCGGGGTCACCACCTAGTATCATTGCGGCAATGACAAAGCCTATGGCTCCAATGATCCCTACCAGCGTTGCTATATCCACTCAGCTTCCTCCACTTGACGCGGTAAATTTGGCTACTCGCTCAATTTTAAACATCCCACTCAACGTGGCAACCCATATTGTAAAATTAAGTAAACCACGCATTGATCATCGGCTGACATTCGAGTTTCTTTATATGATAATGAGCCTATGTTAAGACTAAAGGTGACGTACTATGACTAAAAAGGAAGAAAACCTCTCTTTCGAACAAGCACTGCAACAGCTTGAGCAGTTAGTTAACGAGCTTGAACAAGGCGACCTTCCCTTGGAAACGTCACTCGAAAAGTTTGAGCAAGCAGTTAAACTCTCGCGCTTGAGCCAAACGCAGTTGCAAAACGCCGAACAAAAAGTCGCCACCTTACTCGAAAAAAATGGTGAGCAAGTACTTACCGAACAGCAAGGTGAGGCGCGGGAGTGAATATTAAGCAGTTTACAGCCGATGTCCGCGAAAACGTTGACCGAAGACTCAACCAATTAATTGAGGCAAGCCTAGCCTCAAGCGCATTAAAAGAAGCAATGGCGTACGGCGTATTATTGGGCGGGAAGCGCATTCGTCCCTATTTAACGATGACAGTAGCAGAACTCTGTGGCGCTAAACCCGATGATGCGCTCGATGCAGCCTGCGCGGTTGAGCTTATCCATGCTTACTCATTAATCCATGACGATTTACCAGCCATGGATGATGATGAACTGCGCAGAGGCCATCCCACCTGCCATATTAAATTTGGCGAGGCGACCGCTATATTAGCGGGTGATGCGCTGCAAACACTGGCGTTCGAGGTATTAAGCTCGACACACAACACAACGTTACCTGCTGCTCGCCGCATCGCTATGATTCAACAACTGGCTCAAGCAAGCGGTGCTAACGGTATGTGTTTAGGGCAGTCACTGGATCTGAACGCAACGGGACAACCCATTGATGAGCAAGCCCTGGAGTCGATTCATCGACACAAAACCGGCGCACTGATCCGCGCGTCTGCAGCATTAGGCGCATTGTCGGGCAGTGAAAGCAGTCAACAGTATCTGTCTGACTTTTGCGACTTTGCCAGTTGGATAGGACTCGCCTACCAAGTTTACGATGACATACTAGACGTCGTAGGCAATACAGAGGTCATGGGTAAGCCGCAAGGTTCTGATCAGGCACACCATAAAGCAACTTACGTTGCGTTACTTGGGCTTGACGGAGCGAACGAAAAACTGCTGTCATTACACCAACAAGCACTACTGTCACTTAACAAGATCCCGTACAATACCCAAAAACTAGAAACATTTTCTGAGATCTTGCTGCGGCGGGATCATTAAGCAATACGAGACTTATGACCAAATTATTAGACGGTATTGAATACCCAACAGACTTGCGCAGATTACCTACGCATCAATTAAAATCAGTTTGCGACGAGGTTCGTGCATACTTATTAGACTCTGTCAGCCGCAGTAGCGGACACTTGGCATCGGGGCTGGGTACTGTTGAGCTGACTGTAGCTCTACATTATGTCTATAACACACCGCAGGATAAGTTGGTTTGGGATGTGGGTCACCAAGCTTACCCACATAAGATACTCACTGGTCGTAAGAAGCAGTTGCACACAATCCGTCAAAAGGACGGGTTACACCCTTTTCCTTGGCGCGAGGAAAGCGAATACGATGTGTTGTCCGTAGGTCATTCCAGCACCTCTATTTCAGCGGCTTTAGGGATAGCAGTAGCAGCACAACGCTCCGGTTCTAATGAAAAAGTCGTTTCCATTATTGGTGATGGCGCTATGACTGCCGGTATGGTATTCGAAGCCATGAACCATGCGGGCGACATCAAACCCGATATGTTAGTCGTATTAAACGACAACGACATGTCCATCTCAGAGAATGTCGGTGCATTAAATCAACACTTTGCACGTTTGCTGTCTGGCCGCTTTTACACGAAAATTCGTGAACAAGGTAAAAAGCTACTCAAACCATTACCGCCGATACACCATTTGGCGAGCCGCGCCGAAGAACATATGAAAGGCATGATGGCGCCGGGTACTATATTTGAAGAGTTGGGTTTCAATTATATTGGCCCCATTGATGGACACGATGTAGACACACTGGTCGAAACACTCAAAAATATGAAACACTTGCGTGGCCCGCAACTGCTTCACGTGGTGACTCAAAAAGGTAAGGGCTACCGTCCCGCAGAGGCTGACCCGATTGGCTACCATGGCGTGCCCAAGTTTGATCCCGCGCAGTCAACACTGCCGAGTAAAAAGCCGGGCATACCAAGCTACTCCGAAGTGTTTGGTGATTGGCTTTGCGACCACGCGCAAGAAGACACAAAATTGATGGCGATTACACCGGCGATGCGCGAAGGTTCCGGTATGGTTAAGTTCTCTAAGCTTTATCCCGACCAGTATTTTGATGTGGCCATCGCTGAGCAACACAGTGTCACCTATGCCGCTGGACTTGCTATTGCTGGATTTAAACCCGTTGTTGCCATTTACTCGACCTTCTTGCAACGAGCTTATGACCAGGTCATACATGATGTCGCACTTCAGAATTTGGATGTTTTATTTGCCATTGATCGCGCAGGTATTGTCGGGGCCGATGGTCCTACACACCAAGGCGCGTTTGACTTAAGCTATCTACGCTGTATTCCGAACATGGTCGTGATGACCCCAAGCGACGAGCAAGAATGCCGCGACATGCTGTTCACGGGCTATCATTATCAAGGACCTGCTGCTGTACGTTATCCACGGGGTAGCGGCACGGGGGTTACCTTAAGAGAACGCGATAACTTGCTCGAAGTAGGTAAAGCAAAACCAGTGCGCGACGGTAAACAAGTCGCTATCCTTAACTTCGGCACGCTATTGCCAGAAGCCATTGCGGTCGCCGAAGCAATTGATGCAACAGTTATCGATATGCGCTTTGTTAAACCTATCGATAAACAGGCGATTGTCAAAGCAGCTGACGAACACCAGTTGTTGGTAACGCTTGAAGAGAATGCAACGGCCGGTGGCGCAGGCAGTGCTGTAAACGAGTCGCTTGCCGAAGCTGGCTTAACTGTTCAAACATTGAATATCGGTTTACCTGATGAGTTTATCAAACATGGTAGCCAAAACGAGGTTAAGAAAGAGCTAGGGCTTACCCAGGAAACGATTAAAGCGCGCATTCAGGCTCATCTAAAACAGTAATGGTATTAAGCGGCTGTTAACCAGTCGCTACCGATTTGAGTAGCGAGTATGAGTTGCAAGACAATATTACTCGCAATCCCCGCAAGTACATCATCTAACATGATGCCAGACCCGCCACGCAAACGTTTGTCGAGCCAACTTATTGGCCAAGGCTTCAAGATATCGAAGATTCTAAACACCAGAAACCCTAGCACTAAAAGTCCCAAATTAGCGGGCAGAGCCCACATAGTAAACATTAACCCGACAAACTCATCCCAAACAATCGCCGGATGGTCGTGCACCCCCATCTTGTCGGCTGCGCTACGACAGATGTAGATACCCAACACCGCGCAGACCGCTGTAATAACACTGTAGCTCGTGACATCAAGCCACAACATCAGATAAACCAAAGGTACTGCTGCGAGTGTGCCGAACGTACCCGGTGCTTTGGGGGCTAACCCCGAACCAAAGCCAAGCGCTAATAGGTCAACGGGGTTCGCGAGTGAAAGGCCTGGGAAGCGGCGCATACTATGACGTTCCAAAATGATTATAGCCGAGTTTCATATCCGGGAGCTGCCAATGCTCACCATGATAAGTCATGGTGACTTCACGTTGCTCATCTTTAACGATGCGTCCGATACAAACGGGTTTATCTTTCAAATGTGAAGTGATGGTCTCTAATCGCCCCCTATTCTGCTCTGGCACAGTGAATAGGAGCTCATAGTCATCGCCTGCGGTTAAAGCTAATGAAAAGGCATCATCTAAATCGAGAGTCTCGGTCAGCGCCAGCGACAATGGCAGTTTATCCAACTCAAGTTGAACGCCCATCTGGCCATGCTTGGGTAACAGATGGGAGAGGTCGGCCAACAGCCCATCAGAAACGTCAATACAACTGTTGGCGACGCCTCGGAGTAACTGCCCCAGCGCGACACGTGGCGTAGGATAGTGCAGTCGATTCACAAGCGTCTGTAAGTGGCGGTGTGTAGTCGAAAGGTCACCCTGCAATAGACGTAATGCCAGACCCGCATCACCTAACGAACCACTGACATAAAGCCAGTCTCCAGCTTTAGCTTGGTCGCGGCGAATCGCTGTTCCCTTGGGCAGTACCCCTTGTGCTGTGTAAGTTAACGTCAAAGGCCCGCGCGTTGTATCGCCACCCACGAGGTCACACTCGTAATAATGTGAAATTTCCTTTAGCCCTTCGCTAAAGTCATTTAGCCAATCTTCATCAATAGCGGGTAAAGTAAGCGCCAAGCTGCCCCAGCTTGGTGCTGCTCCCATCGCTGCTAAGTCGCTTAAGTTGACAGCCACAAGCTTATGACCGATGGCACGGGGTGGTGTATTCTTGTCAAAATGCACACCCTCTACCATTGTATCGGTCACGGTGACCAATTGATGATCCTCGGGCACTTCGGTCACCGCACCATCATCACCGACGCCAACAATAACGTCGCCGCGATAAGATTCAGCTTTAAAGTAGTGCTCAATGAGGTTAAATTCGTCGAGTTTTGGAGTATTTGTCATAAGGAAAAAGAGCGGCAAGCCGCTCTTATATTATTGGCGAGCAGGTCTCAGTGCATCGACAGCCTTGTCGAGTACACCGTTAACAAACCGGTGACTATCGTCAGCACCAAAGGACTTCGCTAATTCGATGGCTTCATTGATCGCTACCTTGTACGGAACATCATAGCGTTCACGTAGTTCATAGGCGGCAATACGTAATACCGCTAGCTCTACCGGATCGAGTTCACTAATAGGACGGTCAAGGTAAGGCGCAATTGCCTCATCTAAGCTTTTGTAAAACGCGCCCACGCCACGAAGCAACTCTAAAAAGTAATCGACATCGACTTTACTGGTGTCGTTGTCTGTCAGGAACTGTGCTTCGATCTCATTAAACGTGTTTTGCGATAACTGCCATGAATATACCGCTTGTACTGCAAGCTTTCTCGCTTTTCTGCGTGCTGCTGGTTTCATTCTTAATGCGTTCCTGTTAAATCTTATCCAAGACGTTAACCATCTCTAACGCACTCAGTGCTGCTTCAGAGCCTTTATTACCGGCTTTTGAACCGCTGCGCTCGATGGCTTGTTCCAGAGTATCTGTTGTGATGATGCCAAACGCCACTGGAAGACCAAACTCCATTGCAACACGGCCTAAACCACTGTTGCTCTCGCCGGCGACAAAATCAAAGTGAGGCGTACCACCTCGAATAACAGCGCCTACAGCAATAATCGCATCATATTTGCCAGATTCTGCTAAACGCTTTGCTGTCACCGGAATTTCATAGGCTCCAGGAACGCGCACAACAGTAATGTCATCGTCGGCTACCTGGCCATATTGCTTCAATGTCTGAACAGCGCCTTGTAAGAGGCTTTCAACAACAAAGTGATTAAAACGAGACACGATAATGGCAAATTTTTTGCCAGGTGCATTAATGCCACCCTCAATGATATGCATGCTTGGAATTCCTTGTAATCTCAATAATGCGCAAATAATATCACATTTTAACGTTATTTTCGGGCTAACGTGTAGGAATAAAATACTTCTCGGGTGTCCCTGTTCGTTGCTACTTTACGCGCAGCACTATTTTCGAGGACTGCCAACGCCGACTGATTGGACTCTGCAACAGGAAACAGCACTTGCGCCCATGGCCAGCTGGCCCTCAACCAATCGGTAGTCAGGGCAAATAAATCATTATGCAAACTACGCGCAATTGCATCCTGCCCTAGCCACCATGTCACTTCAGCATGAAAGCGGCTGGCATCCAGTGCTGCACCGTTAGCTCGCTCTGATGAGACCGGCGCAAAAAACAGCATACCAACAACCTGTTGCGTCTGCTTATCAGTGACAACGAAGCTAAACCCCGCCTTACGTTTCATCTGCTTCAGCATATGCTGAACCATCGATGTGTTTTGTTCTTCGGATGTTTTGCTACTCGGCCAACTCCACCCTAATTGTTCGTACAACCATGGCTGCGAGTCCATGTAAGTTCGGTAAATAGCACCCGCATCAGCACTTTCTAACGCTTCAATTTTGAGTCGTGGTGACTCAGTTCCTTGAGCCATCGACCAATCGTCTTGCCAAAAGTCGGCGGCTTGTACGCCTACACTCAAGGCTAGAGAAAAAACAATAATAAGTACTGTTGCGGTACGCTGAATTAACATTGGGCGCGCTTGCCCCGTGCATGTGCAAAGAAGCCTTTCACACGCTCTAATTCACGCTCTATTTCACCATTGATCATCATCGCTGGACCAATATCGATTGCCTTACGAGCAAAGTCCATAGCCACTGGCACGACCGGAACATTCGCCTGTTTTGCAATATGCAAAAAACCCGACTTCCATTGCTTAACTTTTTTGCGAGTTCCCTCAGGTGTAATCACTAACACGAGTTCGTGTTTCATCTTAAATTCCTCAACCATCCTGCCAACAACGCCGTTAGCTGCCGAACGGTCTATGGGAATCCCGCCCAGTTTTAACATTAGCCCTTTAATCGGAAAGCGAAACAAACTGGCCTTACCCAAGTAATTCAATTTTAGACCTAGCGCGAGCATGACAAACACGCCCACCGGAAAATCCCAGTTTGATGTATGCGGTGCGATGGGAATGATCGCTTGCCGAGTATCCGGCATTGAGCCATTAATTTTCCAGCCACCCATTAACCGCATACCGACACGGCCTACCCAACGCGAAAAGCGATTTCCTTGTGATGGGAAATCGCCTTCCAAATTACTCGGTATTACATCTTTATTTTCTGTCATTAATTCTCTCTGAACGCTGCTTTTACTTCTCTTAACTTAGCTTTGATTCGCTCAATATTCTTAGGACCCATGCGCAAAAGTTGCTTTTGAGCCGGCGGCAACGCCTCCAATGACGAATCATGATAAGTATACATGACACTATCGTCATCTACTTGCACCAAAGATTCTGGCACAGGCGTCTCGAGCAGCACATTGATAGCTTCGATAACCGCATTTTTAAACTCACTGTCTGGATAGCCGATCTCACCGTAAGCTTCTTGAAACAGCGGCTTAAATAACTGGTAGTTATCCACTAATGCTTCCGCATTGAGACTGGTAAACCAGTCCACAATAGGATCGTAGCGCTGGTAGCTCTGTTCATCGATGTATAAATCACCTTCAACTTCGATGACGGAAAAACGACCGTCTGGACGCTGTACTACCGTTCTATCGGTTACCAGCATACCATTTCTTAGGTTATCGATAATTACCACTGCATCTTTAATCAGTTGCGAGCTTTTAAGTGGCTGAATCTCGACACCGCTATTGTCTAACTCCTGTAGCACCGTCGGTGTACTTTCATTCAGTTCAGGTAACGTGATAGCCGGCTCTGGCTCTTCAGGCTCTTCAACGTTCTCCTCCGGTGTCGCTACCGGTTCAGGTTCAGGCTCGGGCTCCGGCTGTGGTTCGGGCTCCTTCGGCTCGACCGCAGGCGCTTCTTCAGGCTGCTTCGGCAACTCCATACTTTGAGACTGTTTAGGCTCCGTATTGTTCGAACCGCTCAACATCCACCAACTAACGCCACCAATAATAATAGCGACAACAATAACTGCAACGACCCAGCGAGCGGTGTTGCTACTGCTTTCTTTATCAGGATAATTATCGTGTTCTGCCATGCCCTGCGGTCCTCATTGTTGCAATAGATTATGGTCGATCGCTTTCAGCGCGCATGAATACAAGTTCTTTTCCACTCGATTCAGACTCTGAAAAACGGTAGCCCGCGTAGTTAAACGCTTTTAAATCAGACACACTTTCAGGCTTTTGGTTCACCATAAAGCGAGCCATAAGCCCACGTGCTTTCTTCGCATAAAAGCTGATCACCTTAAACTGGCCGTTTTTCTCATCCTTAAATACCGGCGTAACCAGCTCGGCATTCAACGCTTTTTTGTTCACTGACGAAAAGTACTCGTTCGAAGCCAAGTTAACCAATACATCGCTACCCGTTTGCTTCAAATCCGCATTGAGCATTTCAGTAATTTGGTCGCCCCAAAATTCATAGAGATTTTTACCCCGGTGATTATCTAACTTTGTGCCCATCTCAAGACGATAAGGCTGCATCAGATCGAGCGGTCTCAATAAACCGTATAGCCCGGACAAAATTCTCAGTTGCTGTTGCGCTGAACGCACCTCTTCGTGAGTCATCGAATCAGCATCTAAGCCCGCGTAAACATCGCCATTAAATGCGTAAATAGCAGGTCGCGCATTTTCCTCGTTAAAAGGACGAGTCCACTCGGTAAACCGAGCCGCATTTAAGCCTGCCAATTTGTCACTGATTTTCATCAGTGACCCAAGCTGCTGTGGAGTCAGCTCGCGGCAACGTTGAACCAGCGTTTCAGCCTCGTCAAGCAACCGAGGTTGCGTTGCCTCAACCGCAAGATGTTCGGATTCATAATCTAAATTCTTGGCCGGTGAAAGTACCGCGAGCATATTGTTCTCCTATCAACTATTGCAGCGGATCCTGATCCGCACCTTCTTTTTCAACTTCAGTTGGCATGAGGTCATCACGACTGACTCCCAGCGTAAGTGCCACGCTACTTGCCACGAAGATCGATGAGTAAGTACCCACAATCACACCAAATAATAACGCAGTAGCGAAGCCATGGATCAATTGTCCACCAACAAAGAACAGCGCCAACAACACTAAAATAGTGGTTAATGAAGTAATTAAAGTTCGACTCATGGTATCCGTTAACGCTCGGTTAATAACCTGCGTTGGTGTCAGCTTAGCGTACTTCCGGAACGTCTCACGCACACGGTCTGATACCACCACGGTATCGTTTATCGAATAACCAATGACTGCAAGCAATGCAGCAAGCACGGTCAAGTCAAACTCAAGTCCTAATACTGAGAATAACCCCAAGGTCAAAATGACATCGTGGGCCAGGGCGGATACGGCACCTACGGCCAAACGCCATTCGAATCGCATCGCGATGTAAATCAAGATACATATCAACGCGGTCAGCATAGCTAAACCACCTTGCTCAACGAACTCGTCACCCACATTAGGACCAACGAATTCGATACGACGCATCTCAATGGACGAATCAATATTGTCGCGCAAAGTCGTTAAGATCTGCGTCCCAAGCTCTTCGGCTTTAACACCTTCACGTGGTTCAAGGCGAATCAACAGATCCTGCTGAGTACCATAGTTTTGAACAACGGCATCATCAAAGCCGCCCGACTCAAGAGTGCTGCGCACCTGGTCGAGGTCAGCCGCTTGTGGAAAGCCAACCTCAATCAAGGTACCGCCGGTAAAATCCAAACCAAAATTCAGTTTGTTGACCGATAGTGACACGATTGACGCGATAAGGAGCAAGCCACTGATGAGTGCAAATACTCCACGAAAGCGCATGAATCCTATGCGTTCTTTTGTATTAATTAACTGTCTCATCATTCACCCTAAATTGATAACTTGCTAAGACGCTTGCCACCCCAAATGGAGTTAACAATCGCTCGCGTACCGACAATAGCGGTAAACATCGACGTGATAATACCGATTGCCAATGTGATGGCGAACCCTTTAACCGGTCCATTACCTACCGCAAAAAGGATGATCGCAGCGATCAACGTAGTGATGTTCGCATCAGCGATGGTCGACAAGGCACTATCATAACCATGATGAATCGCCTGCTGAGGACTGCGTTTAGCACGAATTTCTTCTCTAATCCGCTCGAATATCAGCACGTTGGCATCGACCGCCATACCGACCGTCAAGACGATACCCGCCATTCCCGGTAAGGTGAGTGTTGCGCCCGGAATCATCGACATCACACCGATAATCAAAATGATGTTCGTAGCCAAGGCGACATCCGCAACAATGCCAAACTTGCGGTAGTACAGCACCATAAACAGCAGCACTAGCACCAAGCCCCAAATAATCGCCTGTGTACCGGCATCGATGTTTTGTTGGCCCAAGCTCGGACCCACCGTCCGTTCTTCAACAATTTGAATCGGCGCAATCAACGCACCCGCACGAAGCAAGAGCGAAAGGTTTTGCGCTTCTTGCGGACCTACACCGGTGATACGGAAGCTGCTGCCCAAACGAGATTGAATGGTTGCCACACTGACGACTTCTGCTTTCTTATTAAATTGCAGGTTACCCTCAGCATCGCGTTCGCCGGTTGATTCATATTCCATGAAAACGGTCGCCATAGGCTGGCCAACATTATCTTTAGTCGCCAGTGACATCTTGTCGCCGCCCACACCGTCGAGCTCAATATTGACCTGTGGACGATTGTATTCATCGTAACCAACGCCTGCATTAACAATGTGGTCACCTGTTAGAATCACATCTTCTTTTAACAGTTGTGGACCACCGTTACGCGACGGGAGTAGCTCACTACCAAACGGTACGCGACCATTCACTGCGTCACGGACATCGTTTTCGGTATCAACAAGGCGGAATTCAAGTGTCGCGGTCGCACCTAAGATTTCCTTTGCCCGAGCCGTATCTTGTACGCCTGGTAATTCAACCACAATACGATTAGCGCCTTGACGTTGAATAACGGGTTCAGCAACGCCAAGTTCGTTAACCCGGTTTCGCATAATGGTAATGTTTTGGGATACCGCATAGTCACGGGTTTCAGCAAGCTTTTGCTCGGTCATTTGCATGCGAATCGTATTGGTCTCCGCATCCGCCAACATCTGGTAGCCTTGATAGCGTCCATCAAGATACGCCTCGGCTTGCTGAAAGTCTTCATCTGAACGGAGCTCAACGTTAATAGCATTATCTTCAACACCTACATTGGTGTAACGAATACGCTCCTCGCGCAAAGAACTTCGGATAGTATCTTTCATACCATCGAGAATTTTGCGCATGGCTTCGTTCATATCGATTTCCATCAAGAAATGAACGCCGCCACGTAAATCTAGGCCCAGCTTCATGGGTTCTGCGCCAATGCTTTTTAACCAGCCTGGCGTCGCGGGTGCTAAGTTAAGTGCAACAATATAGTGCTCACCTAAGCGCTTATTGAGTGCTTCACGCGCTTGCAGTTGCTCTTTATCGGAGCTCAGTCGTACGAGTACTTGTTCTTCCTCAAGCGCAACAGATTTGGGTGAGATGTCTTCTGACTTGAGCGTTTCACGTACTAAATCAAGCGTTGAGGCATCTACTGTTGCTTGACGATCTGCGGAAATTTGAACTGCGGGATCTTCGCCGTAAATGTTAGGCAGCGCATACAGCGCTGCCAACAAAATAACGAAAATTACGAGCAGGTTTTTCCACAACGGGTATTTATTTAACACGTCGTGCCTACCTTACATTTTCTATTAGAGAGACTTCATTGTACCTTTTGGAAGAACTGAGGTAACTGCTGCTTTCTGAACAGTCACTTCCATTTCTTCACTTAGTGCGATGACGATAAAATCTTTGTCGTCACTTACTTTAGTAATTTTGCCAACCATGCCGCCTTGAGTGAGTACTTCATCACCTTTGCTAAGCGAACTAATGAGCTCTTTATGCTGCTTCATGCGTTTGGCTTGTGGACGGTAAATCAAGAAATAAAATACCAAACCGAATAATAGCAGCATGATGATCAATTCCATGCCGCCACCTTGAGCAGCTGCACCATCTTGCGCGTATGCAGGGCTAATAAAAAAACTCATAATGTTTCCTCGATTGATGTTGCTTTATAATAATTGAACGCCACTCATTTCAGATGAGGGCTGATTTTTTAATTGCAAGTGCTAGCGCTACAGTTTATCGGATTTTTACCGCATTTTATATGCCTAGCACTCAACCTAGATTTCAAGTCCCATCGCTTTTAAGCGACGGCGTAAACCAACCTGCGAAACTTTCAACGCCCACATCATTTTCTCCGTGTCACCACTATAACGTTCGTAGTGCTCGCGGATGGTCGCTTCGCCCAAGTCTTGAGCTGTGTGAATACCATCAAAGCGTTGAATCAACTGATAAACTGAAGCACGAGAAATATTAAGCTCACGTGCCGTCGCTTGTAGTTCAAAACGGTTATTTTGTAACGATTCAATGAGCTCATCTTTACTGACGCTATTAGGTTTGCGCGATTTAGTCACTTTCTTGGTGCTGCTTGGGCCAGGCAACTCTTGCTTAGAAGCAAGTATACTGAGCAACTGCGGGTCTAAATATAAGCGTTCCTTGTCACGACTATCAATCACAATTTGTCGAGCAACATTACGTAGTTGTCTTACGTTACCGGGCCAGTTAAACATCAGCAGCTGCACCATGAGCTCAGTCGGCACTTCCACATCAAAACTCTTCTTCACGTGAACGCGGGCCCATTGTTCACTGACAAAGTGAATAAATAGCAAACCGATATCTTCACGCCGCTCGATTAAACTAGGTACAAACAGTTGATATGCCGATAATAGGTTGTTTAACCGCCAAAGCAGCGAACTTTTATTTTCAGGACAATTGTCATACGTGCTGGTCAGCATAAAGCGACATTTTAACGCCACAGGGTTTGAGTCATTCATTGCGAGCACTTTTTGTGCTTTAAACGCTTTGAATATTAACTCATGGACTTTCTCCGAAGCATCCTCAAGATCTTCCAATAAAATAGTGCCGTGCCCCGCTTGCTCGAGCCATCCTTTTCGTCGCTGTCCATTTCGCACAACGCCAAACAACTCTTCTTCTGCAACCGCGTCATGAATGGCAGCAACGTTCACGGAAATAAAAGGCTCGTCGGCTTGGTCACTGTAATCATGAATACTGCGTGCAATATGCTCTTTGCCAACACCCGCTGCACCACGGATCATGACAGGCAAATTAAGACGCGCGATATTCTTAGCTTTCTCTCTGACGGCGGCTATATCTGGACTAATGCCTAAAATAAGGTTGTCATCGGGAACCAGCATGTGTTGTAGCGGTAAAAATTTAAGCAGCAATACGACCTTGTTACTCAAGGTAAGAATGACGCCCTCGTGTATATCGTCAGACGTAAGCAAATACTCTTGCTGCAACGAGCGACCCGGAATCGTTACCTCGGTGCTCGTGCTATGGGCACGAACCCGGTAAAGATCGTCTGAGTCCTTTTGAATAATCAATGGCGAGCGACTAATGTGCGGATCAGCCAACGGCTTTCCAGCATAACCATTTTTAGAAAATTCAGGCCGATTGCGACTCACATAGCCGCGCCCTTCTCGGTCTAAGTCTAGCAGTGGAGCCACCTCACCAACACGATTAGCGTTAGGATGGAGCGCAATCACTAACATAGGAACAACAGATTGCTGCTTATCCAGAGAGTCATGCGCGTGCTGTGTTTTTATATCGGCTATATCCATAATTTGCTAGTCCTTAAGCATTATCGTCGTCTCTTGCACCATAATACTGTGCTACCTTAAAAACTGCTACATTTCTAATCGAATCTATGGCACTGTTGACTTTATTTTGTGTCCGAAAGCGCCTCGATCAAAATGTCCTCAATTGACTTACTATTTTACCTAACTGACTTAGCGGGTGTCGCTGTATTTGCGGTAGCAGGTACATTACTTGCGTTCCGTAAAAAAATGGACGGATTTGGTGTCATTATTCTCGCTTCTGCAACAGCCATTGGTGGTGGTACGACGCGCGATCTAATCTTAGGTTTACCCGTATTCTGGACGCACGACCCGACGTATATTTATGTCATCGTTGCCGTTGCATTGCTCACTATCGTGTGGCTGAGATTCAAGTCTTACATCCCTATCAACACCCTGTTAGTCGCTGACGCCTTTGGCCTCGCTTTTTTCGCAACCATGGGCGCTCAAAAAACCTTGGCAGCAGGCTTTACCCCTTTCATCGCTGTGATCATGGGCACAGTATCAGCATGCTTTGGCGGCATGCTGCGCGATGTATTAGCGCGCGATGTCCCGATGGTTTTGAAAAGTGAGCTCTATGCAACGACTTGCATCATCGGCGCAACGATTTATACGGTTTTAGTGCCTTACTTTCCTGTCACTGCATTGGCAGCAAGTATGCTAGCCACGCTCGTTGTGAGGCTCGGGGCTATCCGATACCAATGGTCTTTACCTGTGTTTAAAGAACACGAGCATCATTAGCCATGCTATCTATCGGCTGGATTATCGCGATTGCGGTCGCTTACCTTTGCCTGCTATTTTTCATCGCCTACCGAGGCGATAATCTAAGCCGAAAACGCGTTAAACCCTATCGATATGCGTTGGCTCAAGGTGTTCATTGTACCTCTTGGGCGTTTTTTGGCACGGTCACCCAATCGGCAATTTATGGTTGGTCTTTTGCCCCCACCTACATTGGCGCAATTCTAGTTTTCCTTGTATTTCACCGTGTTCAACTCCGCTTGCTAAGCTACTGCAAGCAGCAAAACATCACGTCAATCGCCGACTTAGTCGGTAGTCATTTTGGTCGCTCGTCGATGTTATCCGGTTTTATCGCTATCACCGCATTGGTTGCCGTTGTGCCTTATATTTCACTCCAACTCCGAGCCGTAACCGCGAGTGTAACCACGTTAACGGGCGTCGCAACAGGCGCTAATACATTCTTTGATTTAGCTCTGCTTGTCACACTCGCGATGGTTAGTTTTGCGTTTTTGTTTGGTACTCGGCGTTTGTCTTTAGCGGAGCAACATAATGGGTTGATGGACGTCGTGGCGTTTGAATCTATCGTTAAATTGGTTGCTTTTATGATAGTGGGCGCATTTGCATGTTGGTCCCTATTCGATGGCATGGTGGACTTAGTCGAACAAAGTATAGCGGCGCCTTCAGTAAAAACGATTCTTGAGGGCCGCCCCGATGGTATCTATATTTTTATTGTGTATGCCTGTCTTGGGGCGTTATCGATGTTCTGTCTCCCCCGTCAATTTCACGTGAGTTATATCGAGTGTAATCATCCTGACGAACTCAAAGTCGCGCGATGGGCGTTTCCACTTTATCTATTCGCTATCAACTTTTTCATTTTACCTATTGCGCTAGCTGGGCTAGTGCTAGCACCGGAGTACGCTCATACCGACATGTTTATGTTGGCTCTGCCGATCATAGCAGAACGCCCCGACATTAGTATTGTCGCTTTTATTGGCGGTCTTTCCGCTTCAACAAGCATGGTGCTCATAGCCTTATTAGCCCTCAGTATCATGATGTCTAACGATGTGGTAATTCCAAGCTGGCTGCATCTATTCAAACATCCGAGCCGGAGACTATCTCCCCGTCTAGTCCTCAATATTCGCCGTGCCACTATTATTGTAGTCATGTTGTTGGCTTATGGTTATTATCAGCTCACCTTAGAATCGCTGCCGCTGGTCAACTCCGGGCTTATTGCGTTGGCTTTACTTGCTCAGTTGGCACCCGGTATTCTGGCTACCGTGCTATGGCCTCGCGCCAGTGGTTTGGGTGTGAGTGCCGGCATTCTTGTCGGTTGGCTCGTCTGGGTTTGGCAATTACTGATGCCCGCCCTAAACACCCAACAGCCGATGCTGGATACCGAACTTGCAGACGGTGTGGTATTGAGCTTAACACTGAACTTTTCAGTGTTTTGGTTCTTTTCCATACTGCGCCCACAAATCCCAAACATTACAGCGCCAACCGTAAAAGATAGCATTGAGTCGGGTAGTCTCACTTGGGCGCGGCTTTATACGGTTTTATCAACGTTCTACACTGATGCTCAACTACGTATCATTCAGCGTCGCCTGAATATCGACTTATTTTCACAAGATAACCACGCCATCGTACCCACGGATGTCATGGTGCGTGTGGAACGAGAACTGTCTGCGGTGATAGGCACATCGGCTAGCCGGCTATTATTAGAGTCGGTATCTGAACAACACGTCCTGTCTGTCGATCGGATGGTGGACTGGGCCGCCGAAGCCTCAAAACTCTATCGATTTAACCGTGAGCTTTTGCAAGCTTCGGTAGAGAATATTCCGCAAGGTATTAGTGTGATCGACCAAAAGCTTCGCTTGGTGGCGTGGAACCAACGCTATGCTGATATATTCGACTACCCGACTGGGATGTTAGAAACCGGTATCCCAGTCGAAAAGTTGCTTCGCTTTAATGCCCAACGCGGTATGTTGAGTTCGCAGGAAACAGACATCGAAAAGGAAATTCAAAAACGTTTAGGCTACCTAAGGTCAGGCAGCGCTTACTCCTACCAGCGCCAGCAAGGTGAGAGAATCATCGAGTTGCATGGTAACCCAATGCCTGGTGGTGGTTTTGTTACCACTTACAGCGATATTACAGAAAAAGTAGCGGCGCAAAACCAGTTACGTCAAATCAATGAAGAGCTTGAGCAACGTGTTGCAGACCGCACAGAGCAGTTATTAATCGCCAAACAAGCAGAAGAGCATGCGCACCGCAGTAAATCTCGTTTTTTTGCTGCAGTCAGTCACGACTTAATGCAGCCGTTTAACGCAGCCAGCCTTTTCACCGATATGTTGGTTGCCAAATCATCAGCCAGCCAGCGTCCTATTGCCGATCACTTAAAGCAGTCCTTGGAACAAGCCGAAGAACTGCTCACCATGCTGTTAGACATGACAAAACTGGATAGCGGTCACCTCAAACCAGAGTACCAAACCTTTGAGCTCAGCTCCGTACTCAACCCTTTAGTCGAGCGCTACCGTTTTATGGCGCAAGACAAACAATTAGCGTTTCACTTCATTACGAGCCGTGTTCGCGTGCGTAGCGATCGCCGACTGCTAACTCGTGTCTTCCAAAATCTGTTATCAAACGCGTTGCGCTACACTCAAACAGGACGTATCACGGTGGGTTGCAAACGCGCAGGTAGCCAAGTCACAGTATGGGTTATCGATACCGGCCCCGGTATTCCCGAGCACAAGCAAAGAGAGATTTTTCAGGAGTTTCATCAGTTGCATAGTGAGAGTGATAACCCAGGCTTGGGGCTGGGATTATCCATTGTTGAACGTATTTGCCGCTTGATGAACCTACCGCTAACGTTGCGTTCGGTAGTTGGCAAAGGCACCGCTTTTGGGGTTACTTTCAATGCGCTTGCGGCACTGCCTCCGCAATCTAATCCAGATATCGGCGAAGAGACCGATAACGTCGAACCATTACTCAGTGGTTTTCATGTTTTAGTTGTCGACAACGATCCTCAGGTGCTGTTTGCCACCAGTGAATTACTAAAAGGTTGGGGCGCCGAAGTTACAACAGCTGAGGGCATGAGGGACTTGACGTCGTTAGCAGCATGCGACTTAATTTTTGCTGACTATCACTTAAACCATGGACAGACGGGTGTTGAAGTCATCGAAATGCTTCGAACACAGTGGAATAGTGATACACCAGCCATTATTAATTCCGCAGATCCTACGGAATCAGTGCGTCAAGCAGCGATGTCAGTTGAAGCCTACTTTATCCCGAAACCGCTTAAAGTGGGTGCTTTAAAACGCTTACTCAAGCGAATCCGAGGCGGATAACATCTGCCTGAATAGAATCCCAGCTTGGGTTCGATTGACACAATGGAGTTTCCTTAAAATCGCAGAAACATGCTGCTTGATGGTAGTTTCTTGTACACCAAGATCAAACGCGATTTGTTTATTCAGGCGTCCATCGGCAATCGCCTTTAAGACTTTTAGTTGTTGAGGGGTTAAACTTTCTAAGCTGCGAGCAAAGTTCACCACATCTTGATCGGTCTCGGTCAAGTCCACCAGTCCTTCGGGTAGCCAGTTATCACCCGCTAACACAGTTTCCACTGCCGAGGCCCACTCCGGTAATGGCACCGATTTAGGTATGTAAGCACTGGCCCCTAGAGCCATCGCCTGACGAATAATATTGGCATTTTCATTGGCGGAGACAATAACCACAAGCACGTCAGGAAACTGACTTCGCAATAATGTTAAGCTAGTCAACCCTTCGTTACCCGGCATGGACAGATCAAGAAAAACTAGCTCAAGTTGTGGGTTTTGCTTTAACTGCGACTCAAGCTGAGCGAAAGTTGACGCCTCTAACACGTCAGATTCGAGTGTTTCACCCAGTGCCTGTTTAATCGCCGCGCGAAAGATAGGATGGTCGTCTGCGATGATGGCACGTGCCATGGAGCTAAATACCGTATTAAGCATTTGTTGATGCCACCATGCTAACCAGTTTTAAGGGAATATACCAGTGCGAGCATAACTCGCACTGGTCACTGTGGGTCCATCAGTAATTAGAAACGATAGCCTACTGTCAGTGATACTGTGCGAGGGTCACCGTAGTACCCTGTGACGATGTTTTCACCGAAGGTAGAGCCAAAGTTATAGCCCGCTAGACGATATTCTTCGTCAAATACATTTTTGGCATGTAAGCCAACATTCCACTGACCACTGGTTGAGTACCAAACCAAGCTAGTATTAACCAGGCTATAGGCTTCTTCATCCAACGGTGAAGGAACTTCAAAAATCTGTGTGTCATCTCGATACGAGACCGAGGTCGACCATACCAATGAGCCGCTGTCCAGGATAAATTCTTTATTGAAACCCAAGTTCGCAGTCAGTTTAGGCGTATTCGCAAATGACCACGTGTCCGACACATCTTCAACTTGCCCTGTTTGCGGATTGAAGAAAGCAACCTCATCAAACTCGGCATCGATATAGCCCAACGAGCCAGTAAAATTTAGCGTTTCCGTGGCGGCAAAAGTCGCTTCCAGTTCAAAGCCCTGTACTGTCGAGTCCGCAGCATTAAGCACTTGTGACGCAACGCCCCCTGTTTCAACAGCGCGTTGAACGGTTACTTGCATATCTTGATAGTCGGAATAGAAGACTGCGCCATTCAAACGCAAACGACTATCGAGCCACTCGCTCTTAACACCGAATTCATAGGTGTCTACGATTTCAGGGTCGTACGGATTGGCAGCGTCAGGGTTGAGGCTCACGTCTGCCCGCATATCAACACCACCGGATTTGAAGCCATTGCTATAACTGGCATACCACATCATCTCGGGGGTCATTTGATAGCTAACACTCGCGTGTGGTGAGAACTTACTCCAATCCTCTTTAGTGTTAAAGTCCGAGTTCACCACAATCGGATCCGCTGAATAATCGCCCCTATCGAGGAACTTAACCCCAGCATACGTATAGCGATATACGTCGGCGTCTTTCTCGTCACGCGTGTAGCGTCCACCGACTGTTACCGACCATTGGTCATCTAATTTGTAGCTTGCTTGGCCAAAAATCGCCTCGCTCGTCGTATCGACACAGCCGCCATTGTCGATCGTCAGATTCAATAACCCTAGCACCGTGCCAAAAACGCCACAGGCTGTGCCATCATAAAAATATAGACCACCAATAAAGTTTAAGCGGTCATCCGAGTAGGTGAGCTGAAACTCTTGTGTCGTTTGGTCATCATCATAGTAAGCAGGTACTAACAGTACGGGGTTGACCGTTGAGTCAAAATCAATGTTGGTATCAGTACTGCCTTCACGATACGCGGTGATCGACTTGAAGCCCCACTGAGCGTCGACATCCCAATCAACAGTCAAAGAGTAGCCTTCGGTTTCAACCGAGTTATCGGTCGGCATCGCGGTATAAGAATCAAATACGTCGTCAAGATAGGGTTCATCACTTAACAGTGATGGTAATAGTCGGTGTCCTCCGCGTGCATTAGAATCGTCTTGAGTCCAGTCCGCGGCAAATTTAACATCAACATCTTTGCTCGCTAGCCAGCGTGCATTGAATCGTCCTGTCACCAACTCTTTATTATAGTTATCTGCACCCGTGTTAACGAACTCTCCGTAACCATCGCGATTCAATGTTGCGAATGCACCGCCAATATAGAAGTTGTTACTCAGTGCCGTTTGACCGGCGACTTTTAAGTCGGTTTGGTTGTAAGTGCCAATGGTGCCCTTAACTTCAAATTCGTTGTAGCCCGTTAGGTCACGAGTGACATACTTCATCGCACCACCAATGGTGTTCTTACCGTATAAGGTGCCTTGAGGACCGCGTAAAACTTCCACACGTTGTACATCAAGCACTTCAAGCACAGCTCCTTGTGGACGCGCTACATAGACGTCATCAATATAAATACCGACGCCAGGCTCAAAGCCCCACAATGGATCTTGTTGTCCGATACCACGGATATAAGCCGTCAGTGTTGAGTTGGTTCCACGGCTGACTTGAAAAGTCGTATTGGGCATTTTGTACTGTAACTCAGTGATATCTTCGATACCGTCTCGCTCAAGTTCTTGCTCACCAAAGGCACTGACGGCTACCGGCACTTCTTGCAGGCTTTCGTTAGTCCGACGAGCAGTGACCTCAATGCGTTCAAGTTTATCGGATGCCTGCTGTTCGTTTTGTTCGGCGTTATCCTGCGCCCACACCGACGCGCTACTCAGCGCACCTGTCATCGCTAGCGTTAACAGCGAAAGTTTAAATCCTTTGTTGTTCATGGTGTTTCCCCTGACATTTATTGTCATTGTTATTGCAATTATTGGCTGTGCATCACGCACCAGAATCATGGCTGTTAAATAACCTAGCGCAAAATGTTAAAAAAGTGATCTGTACCATAGTACTATGGGTTAACTCCACGCGTTCACGCACAATAGAGCCATGCAACGACCAGAACATGGCCCGTTATTAACTCGTTGCGAGGTATTTCATGTTAAGTATGATTGGATTGGTGGGCGGTTTATTGCTGCTCATTGTACTCACGTTAAGAGGAATGAACCTCTTTATCAGTGCACCGCTGTGTGCGGTTGTCGTTGCTTTGTGTAGCGGTATCCCGTTGTTCACTGGCGATGTTAACTTTGTCGCCGCCTATATGGATGGGTTTGCCGGCTTTGTCGCCGCTTGGTTCTTTATGTTCCTCCTCGGCTCCATGTTCGGTAAATTTATGGAAGATACCGGCGCGGCAGACAGTGTTGCCAAGTGGATTATTGACCGACTCGGCAAAAAACAAGCCGTATTAGCCGTCGTATTAGCCTGCGCTATCTTGACTTACGGTGGTGTGAGCGTGTTTGTGGTCGCTTTTTCAGTCTACCCTATGGCACTCAGTCTATTTAAAGACGCTAACTTGCCACGTCGCTTCATTCCTGCCGCACTGTCGTTTGGTTCAGTTACTTTCACCATGACCTCGGCGGGTTCACCCGAAATTCAAAACTGGATCCCGATAAAGTATTTAGGGACATCTCCCTATGCAGCGTGGGAAGTCAGTTTAGTGGTCGCTGTCTTTATGGCAGTATTTGGCTATTGGTGGCTAACCAAGATTATCAATCGCGCCGTTGCACGTGGCGAGCATTTTGAAGCGCAAGAGCACGATCCGGTACTGCTTGAGCGCGACTTACCCAACCCTTTGGCAAGTTTAGTCCCGCTTCTAGTTGTATTGGGGCTCTCATTTTCATTTCATGAGCAACTTGCCCAAAACGCGCTTATCGTCGCATTGCTTGGTGGCGTAATCGCTATTGCTATCATCAACTACAACTACTTCCACAAACCTCAGCTGGCAATATCTGATGCCACCACAGGTGCGCTTGTCGCTATCGGCAATACGGCAGCCGTAGTTGGGTTTGGCAGTATCGCCAAAATCACGCCTGCCTTTGATACCGCGGTAAATGCTATGACCAGTCTACCCGGTAACGAGCTGGTCGGCGCAGCCGTTGCTGTCAGTGTGATCGCAGGCTTAACAGGTTCTGCCTCAGGTGGACAAGCCATTGCCCTGCCCGAAGTCGGTCCCCACTACATGGATGCAGGCGTTAACCCAGAGCAGCTACACCGTATTGTTTCGATATCATCGGGTGCACTCGACTCGCTACCGCACAATGGCTATGTGGTCACAACGATTCGCGCCATTTGTAAGCAGAGTCACAAAGATGCATACCCTGCAGTGGCCGCTGTCACCGTCGTAGTGCCGCTGATTGGACTCAGCTTAGCTATCGCACTCTTCATGCTGTTTTAATTGAGAGGCTAAAACGATGTTAACTACAGAACTTTCTGGCAATATGATGCAGCGCCCGCTCCAAATTATTGATATCTTGCGCTACGCAGCAACCCGTTACCCACATCAAGAAATCGTCACACGCCGTCTTGAAGGTGACCACCACCGCTATGGTTACCAAGCGTGCTACCAACGCACTTGTCAGTTGGCGCATGGGCTCAAACAATTAGGTATTCAGCCAGGGGAACGCGTCGCTAGCCTCGCCTGGAATACCTATCGTCATATGGAGTTATACTACGCGGTCAGTGGCATCGGCGCGGTGATGCACACAGTCAACCCGCGCTTATTTGAGGACCAAATCGCTTGGATTTTGAACCATGCCGAGAGCACTTGGGTGTTTGTTGATATATCCTTCTTAGCGATACTTGAGCAAATAGCGCCGGAACTCAAACACGTAAAAGGGTTTATCGTGATGGTCGACGAGGATCAAATGCCCGATCCCAAGCTCGATAACCTTTATAATTATGAAACCCTGCTTGCCTCTAATGCGCCCGCTTATGATTGGCCAGATATAGATGAACAGAGTGCAGCTCTGCTGTGTTATACATCAGGCACCACGGGGCATCCGAAAGGCGTACTGGCTTCACATCGGGCCATGGTGCTTCATGCGCAAGCAACGATGGGTAAGGATATGCTTGCACTTGATGAAGACACTGTCTTAATGCCGATGGTGACCATGTATCACGTCGCTGCATGGGGTGCACCTTACGCGGCCCCCCTTGCAGGTAGTAAATTAGTGTTCAGTGGTGACGGTACGTCAGGCGAGGTGATGAGCGAACTTATTCGGCAAGAACAAGTGAGCGTTGGTTTGGGCGTGCCTACTATTTGGCTGACTCTGCACAATCATTTATCAGAATCAAAGCAATCGATACCTACTTTAAAGCGCGTTTGTGTGGGCGGCGCGGCCTCCCCGCTGGGGCTCGTTAAAACCTACGATCAGGTTTATGACGTCTACTGGCAGCCGATTTGGGGCATGACAGAGACAGGGCCCTTGGTGTACTCAGCCCCGCCTACTCGCGATATTCTGACACGTAGCAAGGAAGAACAATATCGGATTCAGACCACTGCTGGTCGCCCAGTATTTGGCTCTGAAGCGCGTATCGTCGATTTAGATAACAATCCGCTCCCCCATGACGGTGAAACACGTGGCGAGTTGCAGGTAAGAGGTCATTGGATTGCCAGTCAATACTTCCGTAACGATGATCTGACGAGCTTCCCTGACGGTTGGTTAGCGACTGGCGATATCGCCGTGATTGATCCAGAGGGCTTTATGAAAGTCGTTGACCGCAAAAAGGATGTCATTAAAAGCGGCGGTGAATGGATAAGCTCGCTTGATATCGAAAATATCGCCAGCCAACACCCCGCAGTGAATGAAGCCTGTGTTATTGGTGTTAAACATCCTAAATGGGACGAACGCCCGTTGCTACTTATCGTACCTAATGCGGGTAAAGCAATTGACGAAACAGAAGTCAAAGACTTCTTGACCGGGAAAATCGCACGTTGGTGGATGCCCGACGCTATTCTGTTTGTCGAACAGTTACCGCACACCGGCACAGGTAAGCTCCTCAAAACTGAACTTAGAACACAGTATCAAAATTTCTTACTGGAGAACGCATCATGAGTACACTAAAAACTGCCAAGCTGAGCCTTGTTGCGCTCTGTGGCTTGTTTATTTCAATCACGCAGGCGCAAGAACCCCTGTTAGTGGAAAAACAAAGCTTTCAAATGGATAACTACACCACGGTGGGAGGGGAAACCATCAAGGATGTCACTGTCGGGTGGGAGGCTTACGGTGAGCTTAATGAGACTAAAGATAACGTAATTCTTATTACTCACTTCTTTTCTGGCAACAGCCATGCGGCGGGAAAATATACGCCTAATGATCCGCAAGCGGGCTATTGGGATGCCATTATTGGCCCTGGGAAGGCAATCGATACCAATAAATTCTACGTCGTAAGTATCGATTCTTTAGTTAACGCTTACCCGAATCTACCGAGTGTCATCACCACCGGCCCAGCAAGTATCAACCCTGATACAGGCAAGCCCTACGGTCTTGATTTTCCTGTGGTCACTATTCGCGACTTCGTCAACGTACAAAAAGCATTGCTTGAATCAAAGGGAATTAACAAACTCCACGCAGTGGTAGGCGCGTCCATGGGCTCACTGCAAGCTATCGAATGGGCATCAGCCTATCCAAACTGGGTCGACCGGATGGTTTCGGTCATCGGCACCGCAAAAATGGATGCGTGGACCATTGCCGGTCTCGAAATGTGGTCTCAAGCTATCAAGCTGGATCCAAACTGGCGCGATGGTGATTATTACGGCCATGACGCTCCAATTGATGGCGTCACTATGGCTCAGGCGATGATTACTCATGGCGCCATGCACCCCGAGATCTTCAATCAAAGTGCACCTCAGCAACCGACGTTGCCAGAGGGTGGGCTTGAAACAGTTAACAACCAACTACCCGCGGCTAAATGGTTATTCGACAGCAGCCGCGCACGCGCTCCACTGGCTGATGCCAATCATATCCTTTATTTAGTAAGGGCTAACCAGCTCTTTATTGCAGGCCACAAAGACACCTTAGAACAGGGATTAGCTAATGTGACAGCGAAGTCGCTATTCTTGCCGTCGAGTAACGATTTACTGCTCATGCCTTATATGGCTGAACACGCCAACGCGATGTTAAACGATTTGGGTAAAGAGTCAGAGCTAGAATACATCGAGGGGCCATGGGGCCACCTCAATGGTCTTTTCTCGATTCAATCAAAAGCCACTAAGTTGACGCAGTTTTTGAACCAATAATATTTAGGAGCCGCCGAACAGGCGGCCCTTCAACTTATCTTTCAACGAATCCTCAATTTTAGACTTAAGCAGCTCCTCAAGTTGCTTATCTAAACTGTCAGACTGCCCTTGCCAGTCACCGAGCTGATTCAAGAATGCTTCTTCACCGCCCATTTGCTCGTTAACTTTTGCCATCAAGTCTTGCTTAATCGACTGCAGCTTTTCTGAAGCCTCGCCGAGTGCCGCTTGCGAGAGCATTTTTCCAAGCTGATCGTCCAAATCGGAATTCAACGAAAGGCTCGGACTCACGATACTCCCACCCACATCAGTATTCACATCGAGACGATTAAGTTGGCCCAAGGCGTTAGCAATCGCTTTGGTAATTTTGCTCGTCCCTGACGCATCGACTTTTAAATCAAGCAATTTAACCAGTGCTGAACCATCAAGCTCATTGCCTTTCACCCGCACGGAGCCATCGCTATCTAGTATCGAAGAAATGAGTGATGCCGCTATCTCACTGTTATTGACTAGGTCAATATTACTTAACTGTGCGCCTTTCAACTGCCACTGCTGTTTTGCGTCAATGCCACTGGGCAACAGCGCTAGCTCACCATTCAAGTTAAATGAGCGCCACAGTGATGCATTATCTGCACGAGCTTGATAAGTCGTCGACTGACCCAATAAATCATGCTGATAAGTAATATTCTCCCAGTTGACATCCACTTGTGTGCCCGCAATCAGGATCTCCGTACGCGCCTTTTTGATTAATAACTCGGGCGCTGCATCCTGCTCGGCAAAACTAATGTTTTCGCCCATACCACGGGCTTTTTCTATGGTTTGGCTATCATCTGCCCGCGCAAGCATCGGTGCAATCTGCTCATAAGCGAGTAACACATAGTGACTCCATTTCTTGGCCTCCTCACCCAGCAATAGGCCTGTCACGTTTTGAATACCCGTCTCATTGAGCTGGAAGAATGATCGAATTCGGTCGATATCATTACCCGGCGCCGCCTTTACCTCACTGAGCTGAGTCTTCACCGTATCAATGCTTTGTTCAAGTTCTGCCTTAAATTGCGCAACCGCTTCTTTATCTTGTCGAATTTGTTGTTTCAATTTATCGAGTTGCTTTTTACGCTCAGCAATATCTCCGAGCCCCTCGATCTTACCCGACGTTAGTTGTTCTATTTGCTGCTTATACTGCTCAATCTTTTCCTTTTTCGGTAACTGGTCGCGAGCTTGCTTAAATTCAGTTTCTTGTTGCTTAACCTTTTGCTTGGCCGTCGCGATCACATCCTCCGTCTGCAAACCGACTTGCGCGACAATTTCATCAGTCGAAGGCAGTTTAGCCTTAACTGACGACCAACCATCCGAAGCCCAACTTTTGACCTGATCTTTATTAATAGATACATAGACCTCACCGGGTGATTCACGTTTTTGTGCCAAACGCACTCCAGTGACATCCAGCTGTTCCATTAATACACGACCAAGAATTAGCTCGCTCAGACTCACATCACCACTGATACGTTCAGCCTGCACACGGTTTAAATCGGGTTGATTAGGGTCAGTAATTTGTACCCCTGTCAACGTCAACCGGACAGGTGACCACTGGTGAGAAACCTCAGCTACATTCACCTCAGCACCGTTCAAGCGTCCAAGAGTCTGCTCAAACGTAAATTTCAAAATGGTGTCTAAAAATAGCCAAGACAATAAAACCAGAGTGCCTAACACAACAAAAAACGCGCCGAGCCCAGGCCATCTAATGATACTCTTACTCATATCAACCTCTTAAATCCGAATATACTTGCCACAGCCGGCTTCCCTTTAGAACGCGCACAATTTTTAGTTTATTAAACGTTGCCTGAATCCGTTTGCGGTAATTAATCACGATGTAATAAGTCGCCCCCCAAACGATAGGACTGACGATAAGGCTGAAAATGAAGCTTCCCATCGTAATCGTGTGATAAAACAAGGAAACACGTCCAATAGCTGTCGCGTAGACAGCTTCATAAATTGCTTGCCAACTGTCGGCTCTGAGTATAGATTCGCCAAAGCTGTGAAACATCGGATCGAGTAAATACGCGAGCCCCGAAAACACAGCGAACGAGACCAGAAACAGTGATAAATTGACTCGGAAAATCAAGGCTGCAAGTAAGATAATTAAGTTATGAACACGCCACAGTGGCGTTAATCCTAGAAACATGCCCAGCACCACCGCAATGGCCAATGAGCGGGCGCTCGTTTCTGAGTTTAGCGCTTTCAGTATTCGCGCTAATAACGTAAGCATGGCAACATCCTTTTGAATTATTTTTAACTAATATAGTGTTTGATTCGTGCCTAAAGCAAATAACCTGTTATGTTTTTATAAAAGCTTTTCATTAAAGAGAAATACTCACTCATGCAACAACAAGTTCAATTAATTATCAATGATATTAGCGATTGGCAGCCGTACTATCCGAGTCAGTCATTGCTAACAGCCAATGAGTACCTACAAACACCGGCTGCGGGCAAAAGCCACATTCTAAACTTATGCGACGATCTCAGTTATCTCTCGACCGGCTACTATGTCAGCTTGTTGGCAGAAGCGCGTGGACAGCGCGTACTGCCGTCAGTTAACACCATCAATGATCTAAATAACTTTAATCATTATCAGCTGTTGGCAAATCCGGTCGATAAAACAGCCAGCAAGTACCTTGCCAAACAGACCGGTGGTACCATGCAACTCATCGTCTGCTTTGGACAAACGTCAGTGGAGCCGTTAAAGCACTTGGCACGACAGCTTTTTGACCGATATCCATGCCCAATTATTAATATTAATTTCATCAAAGAAAATGATCGTTGGTTAATTCAGTCTCTCAGCGCTGGTCGGCTCGCGGATTTAACTGATGATGAGCAAACCTTATTTGGCGAGTCATTGGACTTATTTAATAAACGGGTTTGGCGCAAAGCTCGTGCAAAAAAAGAATATCGCTATGATTTGGCAATCCTTTATAACCCTGAAGAAGCCATACCAACCAGTGATAAAAAAGCACTCAATTTATTTATTAAAGCAGCCAAAGAGTGCGACATTGAAGCAGAGCTTATTACAGCAGATGACTACAACCGCTTGCTTGAATTTGATGCGCTGTTTATTCGTGAGACGACTAAAATCAGTCATTACACGTATCACTTCGCAAAAAAAGCTGAAGCAAACGGTATGGTCGTCATTGACCATCCCGACTCGATCGTAAAATGTGCCAACAAAGTATTTCTAAAAGAATTGCTCGATAAGCATCATGTCGCAACACCTAAAACCGAGTTGCTATTGTTGCAGTCTGATATCGACTATAAGGAACTGGGCGAACAACTCGGTTATCCAGTGGTATTAAAAATTCCAGATGGCTCTTTTTCTATCGGCGTAGAGAAAGTCGAAAATGAGACTGAATTTAAAGCGGCAGCTGAACGCCTATTTGAACAGTCGACTATTTTATTAGCCCAAGAGTTTCTAAAAACCGAATACGACTGGCGCATTGGTGTACTCAATAATCGCCCGATATACGCATGTCAGTACTTTATGGCTCGCAATCACTGGCAAATCTATAACCACAATGAGTCCAGCCGTGCTAAAAGTGGTTCTTTTGAAACCTATGGCGTTCATCAAGCACCCAAAGAGGTGGTTAAGCTCGCATTACAAGCGACTAAACTTATTGGTGATGGGCTATACGGTGTTGATGTAAAAATGACTCAGAGAGGCCCTGTCATCATTGAGATCAACGATAACCCATCTATCGAATCAGGTGTTGAAGATAAACTGCTTGGGTATGAGCTTTATCGTTTAATTATGGCTGATTTTGGGCGCCGGTTAGATGAACACTAATTGCGGCTTTAAGATCGACCCTTGCCAGCGCAGTGATATCACTGCGCTAGTCGAATTAGAGAACCAAGTTTTTGATTATTCTCGTATCAGCAGACGTAACTTTATACGTCTGCTACAAAGTCCTGCTGCCTTTATTTTGCTTGCCAAAGACAGTGCAGATCAGTTGGCGGGTTATGCAGTTATTTTAACTCGACGTAATAGTCGCTACGCACGTATTTATTCCATTGCCGTCGCCCCGGCATTTCGCGGTCAAGGCGTAGCCAAGCTGTTAGTTAATGAAGTGATTAAAACACAACGTCAGCAGGATCGTCTTGGATTATCATTAGAGGTGAAGTTGGATAACAAGCAAGCAATCCAACTTTACCAGTCTCTGGGGTTCGAGACCGTCGATATTCTGGTCAACTATTACGATGACGGTACTGACGGGTTAAAAATGCGACTTACTTTTGATCCGGAAAGTCACTAAATACGCCCTGTACACCAGCTTCTTTTAACCAACCTCGCAATTGCTTGAGTGACTCAACACCTTGGGGTAATTGATCAGCGCGCAATGTATAAACGTGCACTTTAAGCCCGACTTTTTCAGCATTTTCGAGTACATCGCTCCAAACCGGTTGACCGTCTTTGACCTCCTTGAGTACGTGACCTAACCACAAGCCAACGTGATCGACATACGAGGTCAAAGATTCTAAGCCCGCATAAGTTCTCAGCGCATCGTAATCAATAGGCGTCTCGCCCCAAGAGTTGTCAGCGATCAACTGAACCAACGGAAAATCACAATGAAATTCTCGCTTCACTCGCCTGAGTGTTTCGGGATCAAACGACTGCAGATAGAGAGGTGTTGCTTGCTGTTGATCGGAATAACCGTTTTTGCTCAGCACATTCATTACCACCGCTAGCGGATCGTAATCCTGATCGCGATACCAACGAGAAGCTTTCACCTCAATGTAGACACCTGTGTTCTTATTTCTAACGCGATTGAGTTCCTGAATAAGATTCAGCGACTCGGCTAACGTTTGAATTTTGAATTCGACCTGATTATTTTGAAACCGCTGAGGATAACGCGCGGACCCATCGCTGTTTCGGCGTGGCGTGAGTCTGAGCTGCTTTAAGTGATTGAGAGTGAAGTCCACCGCATAATAGCTTCCATCGGGACGGTGCCGTTCAGGAAAGACTTCTGCGACGTTCGTCACCGCATCGAGTTGAGCATCGTGCAATACAACCGCTTTGCCGTCGCGGCTCAACTGCACGTCTTGCTCGATATAGTCCGCTCCCAAAGCATAAGCCATCACCGTTGCAGCCTGCGAATGCTCGGGTAGATAACCTGACGCACCTCGGTGGGCGATATCGATAAACTCAGGCAATTTGATGGGAGCAACAGCGAGCTCTTCGGTCGAGTTGTCCGCCTGTGCAGAAACCGATAACGATGAGAACCACGCGATTCCAGCAACCACCGATATCCACTTCATGAGTCATCTCCTGACCAATTGACCTCGATCAGACGGTCACCTAAATGCTGATAACGTTCGGTTAACTGTTCAATCGGTTCAGGCTCGATAGCTAAGCCCTTTTGCGTGAGATACTCGTTGTTGTAGAGCTTACTGGCTGAGCGCTCACCTAGGTCACAGGCAAATGTCACAATATTACGTCCTCGCTCACCATTCAACGCCGCTGCATAAGCAGCGGCGAGGTTGAGTGCTGAGCTACTCCCCAAGACGATTCCATCTTGCTCGCGCACGTAGCGTGAAATACTAATGAGGTCTTGGTCCGGTAAATTGACAGCATGTTTAATACGCGCCTGCCTAAAGTTATCCACCAAACGCATGATCCCAATACCCTCTGTCATTGAGCTACCGTTTGAGACATATTCACCGGTTCGCAAAAACTCAAAAATCCCTGAGCCATCGGGATCAGCAAGCCACACGTCAATATTAGGGTTTTGTTCCTTAAAATACCGGCTATTACCACCGATGGTGCCGCCCGTCCCCGCAACGGAAACAAAGGTATCGATATCGCCATTCAGTTGTTGCCAAATTTCGGGCCCAGTGTGCAAATAGTGGGCGCGCGCATTACTGGTATTCTCAAACTGATTAGCCCACCAGCAATCATCACGCTCTTCCGCAATACGGCGTGCCGTGTGATAAAAATGATTAGGATTTTTAAAAGGTACTGGGTCAACCGTCTTAAGTTGACCTCCGTGTAAAGCTATCATGCGTTCTTTCTCAGGTGATTGATCATTAGGCATAACCGCCAACATGTTCAATCCAAACGACTTGGCAACCAACGCTAAGCCAATCCCCGTATTACCTGCGGTGCCCTCGACGACGGTCATACCAGGCTTAAGTTCGCCGCGTTCCATCGCATCTTCTATTAACTGCTTAGCAGCGCGATCTTTTATCGAGCCACCTGGATTCTGGAACTCACACTTTAAGTATATATTACTGCCACTCAGTTCAGACAGTGAGTGCACTTTAAGCAAATCCGTTTGCCCAACTAAATCACTGGTACGTTGACCTACCAACATTTGTACAGTCCTCTACTTCGCTGTTGCATAGTATGCAGTATCTCCGTTGAGCAAATTCGGTTCAACTCTATTTGCATTGGATTTACTGCACTTTAAAGGTGCACCTGCACCAAGCGTATGCCACGAAAACGGTCAATCATTCACACGATTCACACAACTCTTTGTTTTATATTGATTTTATATCTGGCACGAATTGTGAATTAACAATTCATCTACATTAACGGAGTGCTGGTTATGAAAATGATTACTGCATTAATCAAACCATTCAAATTGGACGATGTTCGACAAGCTCTAGCCGATATTGGTTGTACCGGTATGACGATTGCTGAAGTACGCGGTTTTGGCAGACAAAAAGGGCACACAGAGCTGTATCGAGGAGCAGAATACAGGGTCGACTTCCTTCCCAAGATCCGCTTGGAACTTGCTGTAAGCGACGACCAACTGGATCGCGCCGTTGAGGTTATTTCCGAAGCCGCTCACACCGGTAATATCGGCGATGGCAAAATTTTCGTTACACACCTCGAACACTGCGTGCGTATTCGTACGGGTGAAGTCGACCAAGAAGCCCTGTAACTAAGGAGAATACGTGATGAATGCAATTTCTCTCACAAACACGGAGTACGCGTTAAATACGCTGTACATTTTATTATCAGGTGCATTTGTAATGTGGATGGCAGCCGGTTTCGCCATGCTTGAAGCTGGGCTCGTGCGAAGCAAAAACACCACTGAGATTCTGACTAAAAATATCGTCTTGTTTGCGCTTGCCTGTATTGCCTACCTCGTTATTGGCTACACACTGATGTATGGCACCGGTGGTTCTGATAGTTTCGCCGACGATGCCGACTTTTTTTTCCAGAGCGTGTTTGTTGCCACCGCGATGTCGATTGTTTCTGGTGCGGTCGCTGAACGTATGAAATTACTCGCATTTTTTGTTTTTGCGGTCGTTTTATCTGCCTTTATTTACCCTTATCAAGGGGGCTGGAGCTGGGGAGGCGGCTTTCTTGCCGAGGCCGGCTTTGTCGATTTTGCTGGCTCGGGCATTGTTCATATGGCGGGCGCTGCGGCAGCACTCGCAGGTGTCCTATTGTTAGGTCCTCGCCGTGGAAAATACAAAGACGGCAAACCGACGGCTATTCCCGGTGCCAATATGCCGTTGGCGGCACTTGGGACATTAATTCTATGGTTCGGTTGGTTTGGGTTCAATGGCGGTTCACAGCTGGCTATCCACGATATCAACAATGCCAATGCCGTGGCTCGTGTATTTGTAAACACAAATTCAGCAGCTGCCGCAGGCGCCGTGGGCGCACTCCTCATTACTGTACTCATTTGGCGCAAGGCGGATCTCACTATGATAGTCAATGGTGTTTTAGCAGGTTTGGTCGCGATTACCGCTCAACCATTAACCCCAGCGCCAGAGCATGCCTCCATCATTGGCTTTAGTGCCGGCTTGTTAGTGGTCATATCGATTATTACCCTTGACCGCATTCGTATCGATGATCCAGTCGGCGCGTTGTCCGTACATGGTGTAGTAGGTTTTTATGGCTTAATGCTCGTCCCTCTCACCGATACTAACGCAGCTTGGTCAACCCAACTTTTAGGTGCTGGGGCGATATTTGGCTGGACTTTTGCGACCAGTCTGGCTATTTGGTATCTGTTGAAAGTCACAGTGGGTATTCGTGTAAGCGAGGAGCAAGAGTATCTGGGCGGCGATATCAGTGAATGCGGTGTCGAGGCTTACCCAGAGTTTACGAGCTCAACGAAACGTTAGTTAATCAACGTTTGCCTGTGACCTACTCCATTGTTAAGTTAAGAAATACTTAATACGTAAGGGTTAAGTCTCATGGCATCATCAAAAGAATACTGTATTGAACTACTCAATCGAGCAGGCATTCAAATCAACGGCTCCCACCCTTGGGATATGCAAGTACACGATGACAGCATCTTTGATCAGGTGCTGTCACGTGGCAATTTAGGGCTTGGAGAAACCTATATGGCGGGACTTTGGGATGCTGAGCGTTTAGACCAGTTTTTCCACCGCCTATTGCGTTCTGGGGTGCAAGATGAGGTCAATCCCGCGCGCCTAATTTTTCACTCGTTGAAAAGTCGTTTATTTAATCTGCAAGACGATAAGCGTGCCTGGGAAGTTGGGCAAAAACACTACGATATTGGTAATAAACTGTACCAAGCCATGTTAGACGAACGCATGGTATACACCTGCGGCTACTGGCGTGACGCTGATAATCTCGACGATGCACAGCGCGACAAATTAGAGCTTAGTTGTCAGAAACTGCAACTCAAACCGGGTATGAAAATACTTGATATAGGCTGCGGCTGGGGCAGCTTTATGCAGTATGCCGCAGAACACTATGGCGTCGAGTGTGTCGGTGTTACGATATCAAAGGAGCAAGTGCGCTTAGGAGAAGAGCGGTGTAAAGGCTTGCCTGTAGAGTTTCGTCTGCAAGACTATCGTGATCTCGACGAGTCATTTGATCGCATCATCAGTTTGGGCATGTTTGAACATGTCGGTCAGAAAAACTACGAAGATTACATGGATGTCGCTCGGCGCTGTCTAAAGGATGATGGGCTATTCTTACTGCATACCATTGGTAAAAATGTTTCAGACACAGCAGCCGACCCCTGGATAAGCCGCTATATTTTTCCTAATGGCGAAATCCCATCAATTGCGCAAATTGGTGCAGCATTAGAAGAACGGTTTGTGTGTGAAGACCTTCATAACTTTGGTGCTGATTACGATAAAACCCTGATGGGCTGGTTCGAAAACTTCGATACAGCGTGGCCTCAACTCCAAGGTGATTACGAAAAAACATTTTATCGAATGTGGAAATACTACTTGCTGTCATGCGCAGGCGCATTTCGCGCCCGCGACATTCAACTATGGCAATGGGTGCTTAGTAAACAAGGTATTGAAGGTGGATATCATCGACCATTTGTTTAAGAACCAATATTAAACTCGTGCGTAAACATATCCCAGAATGCTAAAAATAGGGCCGCGATAAGCGGTCCAATCACAAAACCAGTGATACCAAACAAACTTAATCCACCCAGTGTCGAAAATAAAACAATGTAGTCAGGCAGTTTAGTATCTCGCCCCACCAGTAGAGGACGTAAAACATTATCAGCGAGTCCGATTATAATGACTCCGTAAAGCAGCAATACCACGCCGTCAAAAATTGCGCCGGTACTTAATAGGTATACTGAGACCGGTAACCAAACTATCGCTGCACCCACAGCGGGGATAAGCGATAAAAACGCCATCACGACACCCCATAACACCGGTGCTGGAATGTCCAGTAGCGCAAAAATGATTCCCCCTAACGCACCTTGAACCATGGCGACAACGATGTTTCCTTTTACTGTTGCGCGCGTCACCTCAGCAAACTTCTTGAAGAGCTGGTGCTCGCGTTCATCTCCTAGCGGCAATGCTCGGACCATCAAACGGATCAATTTGTTACCGTCACGAAGTAGAAAGAATGTCAGATAAAGCATTAACCCCAGATTCATAACAAATCCAAAGGTGTTTTGCCCAACGACAAGCGCCTCTTGCGCAAAAAATTGACTAGCGCTCATTGCCCACTGCGATATACGCTCGGGTAGCGACTCGATATCAATACCCAAGCGGGCTAGCAAATCAGGTAAGAACGGCAGGCCTTGCTCTATTTTATCAACGATTTGAGCGACACTAACGTCACCTGAAGCAAGTCGTTGATATAGCTGAACGCCCTCTTGGATAAATGAATACGCCACAGCAAGCACTGGAATCACAACAATGAAGGTCGCAACTAACAAGGTTAGTAAAGCGGCTCGATTACTGCGCCGCCCCAGCATGCGCTTAAGCCTAATTTGCAGAGGGTAAAAGATGACTGCAACAGCACACGCCCAAAAAATCGACGCCCAAAATGGCTTAAGTATGAGCGCAAAAGCAATACTTACCGCCAGCAGCATAAGCAGAAATGAACGTGTTTCCAATTTATCTTGCATAATCATTCCGTTTAATAGAAGCTTGTCAGAACAGCATGTCCCATATTAGTAAATGATTTACGCATAAGATAGTGCGATGATCGCACGCATATGGAAACAAATGGACGATACATCAAACCCTTACAGCTTTTCTACATGGTGTCGCGAAACACTTGTTGAGTTCACTCAGTTGAACGCAGAAAAACAAGTGTTCGGTGGATTTCTCATAGCAGTGCTACTTACAGCCTGTGTTCAACTTATCGAATTTACCGGCGGTCTGCCAAGTGTGTTCGAACACTTAATTTACTTTCCGCTGATATTTGCAGGTTTATTACTCGGTCCTCGTATCGGCGCGTTGGGAGGCTTCGTTACAGGATTAATGCTAACCCCGTTGTTTTTTCCGACAGAGCTCATTGACCAAGAAAGTACCCTGATTGACTGGCCAGTGCGCCTATTAATGTTAACGTTACTCCCACTCATTACAGGCCTCATTAGCCGTTCTGTTCAGCAACTTCATCACTTAGAAAGCAAAGCAAAGAAAACTTTTCAGGGAACCGCATTGCCGAACCATGAGGCATTACTGGATCAAATCAACGAATGGTCGAAGCAAAACTCAGCCCCCACTGATGCGTTAATGGATATTATTAATTTAAGACTCAGCAATATTGATAAATTACGTAATCAAGTGGGTCAGCAGAAAGCGGATAGAATCGTTGCTGAGTTGGCTAAGCAATTAAAAGAGGCGCTTGGGCAGTCCGCTGAAGTGGGTCAAACAGCAACCAATGAGCTCGTTGGTTTGCATGCTAATACCGAACATTCGCGCGAAGAGCTACAGGAAAAGTTACAACAGATACTAAGCCAACCCATTGTTATCGATGGCTCTGAATTTCGTCTTGATACCACTGCAGGCGTCTTGCGCGTTAAACGCGAAAATGCAAAAGATAAAGCGAATATGGTGATACATGACGCACAACAACACAGTTATAAAGCTGCTGAAAACAACCAAACTTTCTCATTTTTAGACCACGATAATGATCTTGTCGAGGATCACGACGAACCTTTATCTAAACAATTATTATCGGCTATCGATAGCGAGAATATTAAACTCTATTACCAACCCAGATTGAATACTAACTCTGGCTATTTCTCAGTCATCGAAGCGATTGTCAGATGGAAAGACAACCAGCGTGGTTACCTATCGCCGGAAGACTTTAAACCACTCATAGAAGAAGCCTCACTAGCTAAGCAATTCACCGGCTGGATGATTAAAACCGCTTTTAACGATGTCACTGAATGGATGCGAAATGACTTTATTGTTCGCCTATCGTTACACATCACGCTTAACGATATTCTCGAGCCGGCAATATTAAATGTGGTTGCGAAGTCGTTAAACAAAACTAAGTTCCCACCATCTAGCCTTAGCTTAGAAGTTAGTGAACGCTCACTGGTGCGCATCAGTGAGCAGTCAAAAATCTATTTAAAAAAGTTACGCTCCATGGGAGTCACCATTATTGCAGACCAATTTGGTGAAGGTCAGCTCACGTTACAAAGTATTTTTGTCCTTCCAGTAGACGCGATAAAGCTCTCCGAAAACTTGGTCTTAAAAGCAACATCGAATAGTGACAAAAAACGTACGCTCATTTCGATGATCAAAATGGCTCGCTCGCGTGGACTCAAAACCATTGCAACCGGCGTGGATAACCGCGCCAAACTATTATTACTAAAACACATTGGATGTGATGAGCTTCAAGGATCGATCTTAAGTAAACCGACGGCTAAAGACGATATTCCATGGGCAAGAATCCGATAGAGACAAAAAGTAAAAAAGCGATTGAAAAAACACATTTCCACTGGTTAGCAGCATATGCCCTGACTACTACGGTAATTACCGTACTGGCTGTCAGTCTGCTATACCTGTACCCGTTTGATGTACAAACTTTGCATTTCGGCGTCATGCTAGTCGGTGCAATTATCATCGCTGAATCTACGTTCTTTATCTGGCGCGCATTGCGTGCATCCAAAACAATGATCAAGTCGTTGCAGCCCTCTATCAACCAACTTGATGAGGGTTCAACCATAGTTTACGAGTTACACAAACAAGGTAATACCTATCAACCCGTTTATGTGAGTAGGAATATTAAACAGATTCTTGGCTACTCGGTTGAGGAGTCAATGGGACCCAGTTGGTGGTTTGATAACGTACACCCAGAAGACAGAGCGCTCACATTAAGCGCGCTGACTAAAGTCGAGGCAAATCACACCTTTGTGCATCGCTATCGCTTCAGAACCAAACAGGGTCATTATATTTGGTTACGCGATGAGCTACGCACCTTTCATGATGATAATGACAAAATTGCCGGTCAGTGGTCGGACATTAGCCACGATTTGAGTTGGCTCCAAGATAATCAAGCCATCACTCAACGTGAACTGATTGGTTTTGCAGAACTCAATGACGATGACAGTATCCTACGGGCTGATACTAATTTCCGTAATTTAATTGGCCTAACCGATAATGAGCCCAGCGCGCACCATATTTTAGATTTTATCTCGCCAACCAACTTCAACAATGACAATCCTACCTTAGAAGCGGGTATTGAGTATTTGGTTGAATTTAATCGCCCTAACCATCAAGCTTTGCATGGATTACTGAAAATCAGCGAGGACAAGCAAGGTGCGGTTCGCTTTGTCACGCTCATTGACCTATCGGCATTTGCATCAGAGCGTCGCAGGCTCAAGCAAATTGCCTACATTCAGCCACTAACAGGGCTACCCAATCTTGAGCAACTCAAGCTCGACCTTCAGTCATCGCTCGATAGAGCGAACGAAGACGAATTAGTAGCTGTTCTTAACATCAATATCAGAGAGTTTCATAAGGTTAATGACTCTTACGGTGTTACCAATGGCGACCGTGTTTTACAACGAGTTGCACAACGTTTCCAGCAAGCACTGCCAGACAATGCTGGACTTTATTGTGCATGGGGCGATGATTTCTGGATTTTATTATCGGGTATTAAAGAATATATGGATCTACAAGATCTCATGGATGACCTGATGAGCGCTCTGAACAAGCCGCTGATGCTCGAAAAACACATTCAGTTGCAAGTAACCGCGAATATCGGTGCTTGTACTTACCCACTTGATGGACTTGATACCGCCTCATTGTTGTCTTATGCGAGCTCAGCCTTACAGCGTGCCCGCCGTAAACCTTATTCAAGCCAGGTTATTTTTAATCAACAAATGGCGAGTGATTCCTTCTCGCAACTACTCGTCAAGCAGCAACTACAACGCGCATTAGACCATTCGCAGTTTGAAGTTTACTATCAACCTATCTCTGACTTCGACAAGCATATCCAAGGTTACGAAGCACTCTTACGCTGGCATCACGAGGATGAGGGCATCATACCTGCTTCAGACTTTCTTCACTCCTGTGATAAATCTGTCAAACAACGCCTCGGGCAATGGGTCATTGAAACAGTATTCAACGACCTTGCATCTATTCCGGTCAATGCGGATGAAAAACGTAAGGTCACAATTAATCTGTTTACAGAACAGCTCGATATGGATTTTGTCCAACAAATGAAAAAGACTCAAGATCGAATCAAAGCGCTCAATGCCGAGCTATGTTTTGAACTTAAGGAAGCTTCTTTAATTGACCCTTCAGATGAACTAAGAACAACACTGAATGCGCTAGCAGCCGCCAATTTTTCATTAATCATTGATGATTTTGGTGCTGGATTCGCCGGGCTCACATACTTACGAGAGTTCCCAATATCTGCAATAAAAGTTGATCGCGACTTTATGGCTACGCTTGATAATGAACGTGGCTACGCGATTGTCGATGGTATCGTAGAGCTGTCTCATCGAGCAGGAATTAAAGTGCACGCACTCGGCATTGAATCAGAGCACCAGTTTGCTCTGGCTAAACAACTCCGCTTTGACGTATGCCAAGGGCGTTTCATTCATCCCGCTAAACCGTTAAATAAACTCGTTGCTAATACAAATCAGTAGCATCGGTGCACGTGTTTGATATTATTGAATACGTTTATTGTGATGGTAACAAGTTATGGATCCGGAAATATTAAAGGCTTCTTCACAAGAAGCGGCAAAAGTCATGCAACTACTGTCGCACCCCGATCGGCTGCTCATTTTATGTCTGCTGAGTGAAAAGGAGTGCTCCGTTGGTGAAATTGAGCAACAATTGGATATTCACCAACCGATGCTCTCACAACATTTAAATCGCTTACGTCAACAGTCATTGGTCGCGACACGCCGACAGGGCAAGTATATATACTACCAACTGAGCGACGGTAACACGAAAACCATTATGGAACTTCTGTATCAACTTTATTGTCCGAAAGACTCATTGGGTGCGAAATAAGAAGAAGTGCAATGAGTCAGCGACAACGTGTCTATCAAGTATCGGCCAATCGCGAACACGCCAGTCACAAACTCCGTTATGTAGAGCGTTCAGCGCCCACCACCGGAGAGTGTCGACTCTGTGTGGGTGTGCCTAGCGCTGATCCGCAAGCAGAGGTTCAAGGTGCTGACGTATCCCCTCAACATGAGGGTCCGTCACGCCCAGATTGCGCAGCCCCTGCGAAAGTTTAAGCAAGTACTCACTATTTTCTCCGCTTGGACCTCGGCTCTGCACGATATGCTGCGCAATCTCAGCCAGTGGCGCATCGCCTAAAAACGCTGCGTTATCACTACTAGCAATATACACCAACCCATCCGCTTGCTGACCATCTGCAAACAGCATCGGTGTAAAAAATCTTAAGTAGCCATTCTTTTCTCGATGATCGAGATGCTCAAACACTTCTGGTGACACTCGGTAAGCCATTCCCGTGCACTTTTCGCCGGGTGTTTCGATGAGCGTAAGTACTCTTCCAGGTGCGTCAGGTGTTCCACGATGATCATGAGATCCCTGCCAAAATCGACGGCTCCAACCAGTAATGGTCGCCGGCTTGCGCTCAAGATAAGGAAAGTCGACCTTGTAAATGAGCGACCCGTAGCCAAATAACCAAACAGACTCGAAAGCTGATAGATCTTGACGTTGTTTGTTTATTAAACTGGTATCGTGAGACATCGAATACTCCTTTGGGATACACCTCGTTGCGGCAAAGTCTAACAAGCTTTTGTAATTGACAGTAGCGTGGCTTCGTTGCACTCTTATCCGCATTAAACTCTATTAAAAAGGTTACTTTATGAGCCGCTCACTTGTCGATCACTTAGCGCAATATGCAAAGTATCATCGTGACTCGCGCAATATATTAACCCACCTGATCGGTATTCCGCTGATCGTAGTTGCAATCCTAACCTTACTCAGCCGACCCGAATTTAGCGTGGGCTACCTTTTACTCACTCCGGCTAACTTAGTTGTCTTTGTCGCTGTAGTTTTTTACATACGGCTTGATATACCGCTTGGACTGCTTATGACGGTGTTGTTATGGCTTGGTTTATCAGTCAGCCGTGAACTAGCCGCTTTGCCGACCACAGCGTGGTTAATATTTGGTATCGGCTTATTTGTCGTCGGTTGGATTTTCCAGTTCATAGGTCATTATTTTGAAGGTAAAAAGCCTGCTTTCATCGACGACATCATGGGGCTTGCTATTGGGCCCTTATTTGTCGTAACTGAAGTTATTTTCTTTTTAGGCTTACGTAAGCAGCTCAAAAATGAGGTTGAAAAACGTCAGTGAATTACCCGGATTGGTTTATTGAATGGGCCGAGGGACGCCCTTACGCTTATACCCTGAGTGCTTGCGTTCTGCTTGCTATTGCGGTTTGGTTAGCGCAATTTTTTACTAAGCATATTCTGCTACGCGGTGTCGCTCGACTTTTATCGCGCACCGAGTTAGGACGTGACCCCAGCGTTGGCCTTAAAAAAATTGTCAGTCGGCTCTCGCAAGTGGTTCCAGCATTGCTGCTTACAGCGGGTATCCATTGGATCCCTGATCTATCTGCTACTGTCATTACGATAATACAAAATGTCGCTGTCGCTTATATCGTGCTCACCATTGCTCGTGCGTTCAGTGCGGCAATGAGCAGCGTGAATGAGATTTATAGCCGTCGTCCCGATGCGCACTTGAAACCCATCAAGGGTTATTTACAAATCGCTACCATCGCGGTTTATCTCATTGCCGCCATTCTTATCATCGCAGCATTAATTGATAAGTCACCTGTTATTCTATTATCCGGTATCGGTGCCATGGGTGCCGTTACCATGCTCGTGTTTCAAGACACAATCCTCTCATTCGTCGCCAGTATTCAGCTATCATCAAACGACATGATCCGTGTCGGTGACTGGATTGAAATGCCGCAGCTGAATGCTGACGGTGACGTCATCGACATGGCGTTACACACGGTACGAGTGCAGAACTGGGATAAAACAATTACCACCATTCCTACCAAACGCCTCATTTCTGAATCGTTTAAGAACTGGCGCGGTATGCAAGAGGCCGGTGGGCGGCGTATTAAGCGCAGTCTATTTATCGATCAAACCAGTATTGCCTTTTTGCGCGACGAAGATAAGACCCGTCTTCGCAAGTTCAAAATACTGAGTCAATATCTCAACGATAAAGAACAAGATATCAAGCAATGGAATGAACAGTTAGTGAGTGAAGGGCATGATCCTATCAACAGCCGTAATGTCACTAATATTGGGACCTTTCGAGCTTATGTTCAAAAGTATCTGCAAAGCCACCCACAAATCCACCAAGATATGACGTTAATGGTTAGACAGCTCAGCCCCACCGCACAAGGCTTACCTCTGGAAATTTATTGTTTCACCAACACAATTGCTTGGGTTGAATATGAGGGCATCCAGGCTGATATTTTTGACCACCTATTAGCTATCTTACCGGCATTTGGCCTGAATGTTTTCCAAGAGACCTCGGGTCAAGATCTGCGTACCAGTATTCGTGAGTTTGGACGTCAATCGTTGCAGTCTTAACAGCAAAGTTGTATGGTTTTTGCAACGCAATCAGCTAGCTCAGCAAAAACCATACATGAAAGCATTTTCCTTTAGAATTTCAGTACTTTTATTTATTGCTTGTATATACCCAAGCTATGGTACCACACAAGAAAAAGTCGCTATGCCTGTCTCGTATTCAGCAATTACTGAGTTGCCATACACTGATGCGGACTCGACTCTCGACTACGGCGACGATATTAGTCAGTTTATACAGGTATGGAGACCATCTGAGCCGCCCCAAGGTAACCTCGTGTTTATCCATGGCGGTTGTTGGTTGAGCGATTACGACATTAAACATGCACGCCCTTTTATGTCAGCCCTCAGTAAGTTGGGTTATCAAGTATTCGGAATAGAATATCGACGCGTCGGTAATGGCGGTGGCTGGCCGACCAGTTACCAAGATATCAGATCAGCCATTCAACAGATCCTTAGGGAACCCAACGTTAGCGCGCCAAATACTGCCATTTTAGGTCATTCCGCCGGTGGTCACCTTGCGTTACTTGCCGCAGCCGATGAGCAGCTCCCCAATACGTTTGCATCAGTTATCGGACTGGCTGCCATAAGCGACATCGTAAAATACAGTGTAGGTAGCAATAGCTGCGAGGTAGCGACCGAACAATTTATGGGAGGTTCGTTTGAAGCGAGCACCGAAGCTTACCTCGCAGCCAACCCCGTTGAGCAACATTTTCTAAATCCCGTTTATTTACTGCATGGCGCCGACGACCCGATTGTCGCTCCAAACCAGTCAAAAGCACTGACCGACCGAGCGCAGTCAATATATTTACAAAAAGAGGCCGGACACTTTGATTGGCTACACCCGGATACTGTCGCATTTACCCGCGTAGAGAAATTACTAAAGGATGTATTTAATGAATCAGATTGATTATGCGCGACTTGATCGTGACGATCCCTTAGCCCATAAACGTGAAACCTTTGAGCTATCTAATGACACGATATATTTCGATGGTAACTCACTGGGCGCGTTACCCAAAATAGTCGCACAGACAGTCAATGAAACTACACGCCAGCAATGGGGAAATGACCTAATTAAGAGTTGGAACCAGCACGACTGGGTCAACCTACCCACCACGGTAGGCGCCAAAATCGCACGGTTGATTGGTGCACATAATGAGGAAGTAATTTGCTGCGATTCTATCTCTGTTAACTTGTTTAAAGTTATCTGTGCCGCCATCAGTGAAGTAGGCAACGATCATCGGCGTGTTATTTTATCGACTCGCGATAACTTCCCGACCGATTTATACATGGTCCAAGGTGTTGAATCGTTTTTGGGCCAGCAACGCTGTGAACTCAAGCTGGTTGACGAAACTGAGCTCGTCGACGCTATTGATAAAAATACCGTTGCTGTTCTAGCCACCGAGGTCAATTTTAGGACGGGCCGCAAGCTTGATTTACAGCAACTCAGTCAAGCAGCTCATAGCCAAGGCGCGTTAATAATAGCTGACTTAGCCCACAGCGCGGGTGTCATGCCGATTCATCTAACTGATTGGCAAGTAGATTATGCGGTCGGCTGTACTTATAAGTATTTAAACGCAGGCCCCGGTGCTCCGGCATTTGTTTACGTGAATCAACGCCACCATGCAGCACTCAAACAACCGTTACAGGGCTGGTTTGGTCATACTAATCCGTTTGCCTTTGACCCCAGTTATCAGGCTGCGAACGGGATCCAAAAAATGCTGGTAGGCACCCCGCCGGTGCTCTCAATGCAAGCGGTTAACGCTGCTCTCGACTGTTTTGATGATGTATCGATGGAGCAAGTGCGCGCTAAATCAATGCAACTCACCCAAGCATTTCAACAGCAAATGACCGCTCATAGTTGGTCACCCGACTTTGAGCTTATTTCGCCGCCGCATGCCGAACAACGTGGTAGTCAGTTAAGTTATGCCCATCCAAAAGCTTATGAGATTTGCCAAGCACTGATTGAACGAGGTGTTATCGCCGACTTTAGAGCGCCTAATTACATCCGCTTTGGTTTTGCGCCCCTGTATAACCAATTTCAAGAAATTGAACGTGCGATAGCAATACTGGATGACATTATGACAACCCAAGCCTACCTCGATCCACGTTGGCAAACACGCTTAACAGTGACTTAACCTGATAACCGCGTGTCTATCATGTGTTCGCGCCATCTCGGGCACATGATGACTGGCTATCAAGACGATAGATTGGGGCAACTCGCTCATCAGCCGTGCGGTAATTCGAGCAGCTAAGGCGACTTCCAGGCCAGAAAAGGGTTCATCCAAAATCACCAGAGGAGCGTCTTTAAGCAGTGCGCGGGCGAGCACCAAGCGTCGGTATTGCCCACCCGACAATCGAATCCCCTGCTCACCGATACGACTATATAACTGCTTCGGCATTTGCCGGATACGCTCAGCTAACTCAACCCACTCCAACACTTGCCAAATTCGCTGCTCACTCAGTTGGCGTCCCAGCGTGAGATTGTTAAACACGGTATCATCGAGTATGTCGGTGTGTTGGGTAAGATAATTAAACTCGGAAAGGTTCGGCACGGCTATTTCACCAGAAAAGTCCGAATACATACCTGCAGTTGCATTTAGAAGTGTCGACTTTCCCTCGCCAGAAGGCGCTGACAACCATATCCAATCGCCCGCTACGGCTTGGAGGCTTAACGGTGCAAACAGTTGACGTGACTGCCGGTACACAGTGACATTATCCCACCGCAGCGACGCATCCGCGGACTCAGTCACCCTCGCTTTTACTGCATTGCTCGCTTGTTCCGCTAGTAAACGACGACTAGCTAGGGCTGTACGTCCATAATTTTGCCATTGTTGAGGTAGTTCAAGTAACAACTCCTGCCACGCGAGTGAGGCAAGCAGTAACATCACCACCTCAGCACTACTCATTTGGGCATTCGAATTAATGAACAAATGAATAGCCAGCCCGTAGATACCCACAATGGCACCGTGAGTTAGCCACTCTAAGCATCGCTTAATCTTTTGAGCGCGACGCTGTTCAACCAGAAAAGCGCGCTCTGTTTGTCGCGAGTAATGTCCAATACGCTCACTTTGCTTATCAAACTGCTGCCAAGCGAGGGTCTCCTCTATTGATTCGGTTAACGCCATCCCCCGGGCTCGCATACGGTGTTGATACTTCTCGACTTTCACCGCCTGTAACACCGAGTGGTGTGCCAGTCTGGCGATTAAACAGACTGCACCTAACCAGGTAACAACCACAATACAAGCAAGCCCCCAATGGTAAAAACTAAACCAAATGGCAAAGCATAAGCTGACGGACGTTACCGCAAATGCTGGCATCGCCAACCTCAACCAGAGGTTATCCATCGCCTCGATATGACGAGTCAGTCCTTGGATAGCCTGCGCGACTCGAAAGCGAGCAAGTCCTTGATAGGCGTGACGCTGAAAATGTTTGAACCAAGCAATTCGCCAGCGCGCTTGTATTTTTAACACTAAGTCATGATTTACTAGGCGTTCGACGTAACGCGCTACGGTTCGCGTCACTGCGAAAAAGCGGATACCTGAGCCAGGTGCATAAATATTCACTGTGACAAAGAGCGCCGAGGCTGTAATAAACCAGCCCGATAGAGCCAGTAATCCAATGCCACAAACGATAGTGAGTAATGCTAACTTGAAACCGAGCCACCATTGCCAACGATGCGCGTAAAAGGCTCGAAACCAAGGCTTAAAGACTAAATGTTTAGCCATGTAAGCCTCCCCCATCCAGCTCAAAGCGCTGATCAGCCAACGCGATTAAAGCTTCGTCGTGACTAGAAACAATGACGGTACGCCCCTCTTTGCACAAGTTGCATAGTTCGCGCCGAATCACAGCCGCCGATTCGGCGTCTAAGTTTTCTGTTGGCTCGTCTAAAATAATTAGCGGATAGGAACTCAGTAAGCAGCGTGCCAAGGCTAAACGTCGTTGCTCCCCTCCTGATAACCCTGCTCCACGCTCACCGAGCATTGTATCTAGACCCGAGGGAGCAACAGCTATTGCTTTTTCAAGACCGACGCGTTGCAAAATGGATTGGGGATCGCGCGCGTTGTCTTCGCTGTACAAAAATAAGTTAGTTCGAATAGTTGCGGGTAGTAAAAATGGTTGCTGAGAAAAATAGGCAATAGGTTGATCGCTATCTTTATCTCGTAACACCGTTCCATGATAGTTCTGTAGGCCAAGCAATACCCGTAACAGAGTGCTTTTTCCCGATCCTGAAGGACCTGAAATGACGGTTAGCGCCCCCTTCGGGAAGCTGAAGTCACGATAGGATAGCACCGAATCGGGTGTAATAACCGCTTCCAAGCCTCGAATGGCTAAACAGTCGCCCGACACAGCCTCAGCCACATTATTGTTTACTTCATGCTGCTGATACTCTGCTAATAAAGTAGCAGCACCTATAGCTGCTGCTCGGTCGTGATAAGTCTGCGCAAACTGGCGCAGTGGCGCAAAATACTCAGGCGCTAACATCAGCACAAGTAAGCCACTAAACAACGTGAGCTCATCAGCGCCCAACCAATTGATGTAGCCAAGTAAACCAAAACCAACGTATAGGGCAACCGCTGCGATAGCCACGCTAGAGAAGAACTCCAGCACTGCCGAGGACAAAAACGCCAGTTTTAGCGTTTTCATATTGGCACGACGATAAGTTTCACCTGCTTCTGCAATGCTATTATTAGCGAAGGACAAACCATCGAATAATTTAATACTCGTAGCGTTCTTCAGCATGCTGGTAAATACACGGCTCAAGGCAACATTGCTTTGCGCATGTTTTTGGCTCACACGCTCCGCCCCCATACCGACGAGCGCCATAAACAGCGGTATGATAGGCCCCGCAATGAGCAGCAATACACCTACAACAGGGTTGAGCCAAAAGCACATAACGAGAACCATCAATGGACTCAACACGGTTAAGTATTGCTGAACCAAATAACGCTCATAATAGCCTCGTAGCAGCTCAACGGTATCAACAAGCATCGAACCATCACCGCGATCGATATCGCTTCCTTGCCGACATTGACGCTGCCACCGGCGTAGCAGCTCCTTTCGGGCATGATGTAATGCTAAACCTGCAGCCTCGCTTTGCCAGACTTCGCGCTGCCAGCTGAACAGACCGCGCGCGAACGAGGCGACCAGCAGCAACACCCAATAAAAAGCCAGCTCGTCGAGCGACTGTTTAAGCGCCAGCAATCCATAGGCTAATTGGGCTATCACATAGAGTTGTAGGATGACGCTCGCGGTGTGTAACACACCAAACAGCAGCGCCCGACGAGTCGAGCGCTGCGCAACAGTTTGTATTTGCTTAAGATAGTTCGCTGCCGAGCGAAAGTGATCACTCATTGGTTCTTAGTGATAACCCTGATCGGCTTTTACT
>NZ_DEYI01000009.1:0-29851 GCF_002364475.1 Idiomarina sp. UBA3162 | reverse complement strand
AAGCTAAAATGTGTAAAGACGGCAAAATTGAAAAACACATTTTACGTGCAGGCTTTCGACGGCTACCTGCCAGATGAAGTGTTATGGCGTCAAAAAGAGCAGTTTGGTGATGGTGTGGGTTACTCTTGGATTGATTCAATAAGAGAGTTTGTTGAAGGCGAAGTGAGCGATCAACAACTCGCTACCGCAGAATTCCGCTTCCCAGTAAATACGCCAGATACCAAAGAAGGGTATTACTACCGCACCATTTTTGAAGGATATTTCCCACAAGAAAGTGCCGCCAAATGTGTGCCAGGTGGTAAATCTATCGCCTGTAGTACCGTAGAAGCACTGGAATGGGATGAAAGCTTCAAGAACAATGCAGACCCATCGGGTCGTTCAATGAAAGACGTTCACGCAGGCGAGTCTTAATACCCCCCTTCGTATGACCAATGAAAACAGGCCGCTATGCGGCCTGTTTTTTTATACTCGCTTAATGTTATGGCGTGACCACCGAGTACCACAATTGCTTATTTCCCACCGGCGTGTTCGGTGGGAGTAATGGATTTTCCAACGTATATATTCGTCGAGAATCCATATTTAAAGATTCAAGTAACGTTTTGTGGGTAGAAAGAAACAAATCATCAAAAGAACCATCGGCTATAGCTCGCTCTAATCCCGTTTCAATTAACCTTGCTAACGTGGGGTTACTTTTGCTCACAAAGTAATACATGGCAGTGGGGTAATAGAGCGCCATGTCGGGTTCAACTTGCAGAACAGACCCCCTCCCTGCCGTTTCCATTTCAGCTGTTATTTCAATCACCGAGCGTGGAAAAAAGTCGCCTTTCCCCTGCAATAACAGCGCGTAAGCTTGTTTAAATTCTGGCACCGTAAAAACGTTAAAACCGTTTGCTTGCAATATTTTCGTATCTGGCCATTCTTCTCCTTGCAAAGGAGTAAGCTTCAATAAGTCGCCCTTCGACTTTACCTGTGCGAATTTATCTTTTTTCTCTTCGTTAATCACGAACACCCGCATACCAATTAACCCTTTGGCAATGGGGATACGGATAGGGAGCAAATCCTTTTCTCGCTGAGTATCAGTCATACTCCAAACAACATTCACTTCGCGATTTTCCCTTAACTGCCGAAGTGCTTTGCCGGTAAGCAAAATTCGGTCTGAGGGTAACAACTCGTAATTAACACCTGTTTTTTCTAGGGCCAGCTTAAGTAACGCAATAGGGTACTCGGTACGCGCATCTGTATCGTCAATGGGGCGCGGGTAGGTAATTGTCCACAATGCAGCGTCTGCAACAGGCGATAAAAGTAAGCCCCAAAAAGTCATCAACAGCGTGAAAATACATTTCATGAACACCGCTCCCTTAAATCCAACATTAATTCAGTACTTAGCATGTTTATTATTCAATACCGATATATTTGTGCGTCTGTAATGATAGACGCCAATTACGGGAAATACAGGTTTTGACGGCTAACTCGGTGGCACGTGCCTGTTGGCTGATGGGTTGTAAACACACTTGTTTACCGTCTAGGGATGACACTTTTTCTAGCAGGATATCAAGTTCATCAATATGCTTTTGCATTGCAATGGGGTGTTTAATTTCGTTGGCCCGCTCTAGCGCGCTTACCAATACTTCCATACCCCCTTTCATATTAATTTTGGGCGACACAGTGACGTATGTACGTGGGTCACAACGCACTTCAAACGTACCGCTGGTTTCAATTTGTGTGGTATAGCCACGGTTATGCAATAACTCGGTGAGTGGGATTAAATCGTACATACAAGGCTCACCCCCTGTAATAACCACATGCTTCGCCACATAACCTTGCGCTTCAAACAAGGCTAACAATTCATTTTCGTTGACGTCAAAGTAATGCTCTGACTCTTCATTTTTTGCAATGACGGCTTGCGCTGTAGTTACCAGAGCATCATCCAGCGTCCATGTATGTTTTGTATCACACCACGGACAACCAACCGGACATCCTTGCAAGCGAACAAAAATAGACGGGATCCCCGTATGCGCCCCTTCGCCCTGAATGGTTTCAAACATTTCATTAATGCTGAGTGTGATAGATGTCGACAAAATTTAGCCCTTTTACAATTGTATGTTGGGATTTTACCAAGGATCACATAAAATTCGGGTATAATTTCTTAAATTTTAAAAACTATGTCAGAAAACGTCGTTGTTATCTATTCAGGCGGGATGGATTCCTTCACCGTCTTACACAAAGCCATAAGAGATGGAAAAAAAGTAAACGCATTATCGTTCGACTACGGACAGCGTCATAAAAAGGAACTCGATTACGCCGCAAACGTATGTCGGTCTTTAAACATTCCTCACAAAGTGGTGGACATCAGCGCCATTAACACCTTAATTGGCGGTTCGTCGTTAACCTCAGATATTGAAGTGCCTGAAGGCCACTACGAAGAACCTAGCATGAAGCAAACGGTGGTACCCAATAGGAACATGATTTTACTTTCATTGGCGGTGGGTTACGCGGTGAGCTTAGAAGCAAATGAAGTGTATTATGGCGCGCATTCTGGCGACCACGCTATTTACCCGGACTGCCGACCAGAGTTTGTTGAAAAAATGAATGATGTTTGTCACATTGCCAACTACACCCCGGTAGACATTGTTAGCCCTTATTTAAAAGTGAGTAAAACCGATATTCTTACCGATGGACTGAAAATGGGCTTAGATTATGGGCTAACTTGGACCTGCTACAATGGGCGAGAGAAAGCTTGTGGAAAATGTGGTGCCTGTGAAGAGCGCTTAGAAGCCTTTCGCGACAACAATGCAACCGACCCCCTTGAGTATGAAGCACACTAACGTGTGCTTTGTGAGGGGCTTTCTTTCGCCTTCATCTTAGCAAGTAGCCGTGTGAGTAAATGTACCGCGGCGACAGAAAGAAACGCACTCACCCCTAGCGCGCCGCCCACACCAGCGATAAACGGCAATAATACCTCGTAACAGGCAGCAAACAGGCTACCTGCCACAGTAACAGCCATCATTCCAAATCGGTGAGGCGCGCTCATTCCTACAAAACTTCCACCAAAAAATGCCGCAGCCCACATATCCGGAGCTACACCCAATAAATACAGTACGCAATAGAACAATAACGTGAGCAAACTAGAAGCGCGAACAGGTGTAAACTTAGCGTGATGTGAAAGGAAATAGGTTAACCATGCACCAAGCAACGAAGAGGTAAATATTAGGATCACGGTCATAGAAAGTCCCTTACGACCAATCCACCAGCCACCGCCACGAAAGCAATTGCACCTAGCCGACCTCCAAAGCCCGTAAACAAGCCACGGGTAACCGTATAAAAACTAGCGCCAAGCACACAGATAAGTGCAAGTAACCACCACGATTCAATGTAGTTTCCCGAGCACATGCCAGCAAAGGCTCCCGCGTAAATGGCCGCTTGTGGGTGATGTTCATATGATGCTGGGAAATTCCAAAAGCTACCTGCTAACCCAACTATTGCCGCTGCCAATACTACTGGGACTTGCAGCAGGGTATGTAGCGCGAAACAACTAAACGCGCCAAAGAAAAAAGCGAACAATTTACTTATGAAAAAAATAGCGTTTACCCAATAAAAATGCCCTATCGATTAGGGCATTCATTATGGCATACATTCTCGCTGAGAAAATGGGGGAAGACCTACTTTTGGCTTTCCGCAATAAAGTAAGTAAGCTCTTTAATACAGTGTCTTAATACAGGGTTAAGACGAGTATTTTTTCCGTTGATAACAAATAGATTATGGCTGAAGTTAAACAAACTGCCGTTGGCAATAGGCACCAGCCCGAGTGCCGCGCCCTGCTCTTTAGCCATGTAGTCTGGTAATAAACCAACATATTCGCCAGTCATAATGGCCGACATGGCTGCATCAAAAGAGTCTGAAAATGTTTGAATGGCTAAACGTGATTCATCTTCAATATAATTGGCTGACGATAAGCCTGAAATACCAATCGCAGGGTAGTCCTCAATATTCACGTTGTCGGGTAATTCACAATCACGGTATTTGGCTAACGGATGAGTAGGCGCACAATAAAGTCGCCCTTCGGTAGCAATACCAATTGGGTGGAAGGTAACCGACTCAGGTTTTACCATATCATAGGTAGAAACAACCAAGTGACATTCACCTGATAACGCCACATGCTCAACTTCATTGTACAAGCGGGTTTGGATATTCACATGAATATCATCAAACTTTTTCATTGTACTTTTAACCGCTTTACTTACAGCTAAGTGCATAGATAGCGGTAAGCCAGCCATTAACACTAACGTAATGTGCCCTGAGTAATCATCGTGAAGTGATTTTAAATTAAATACAAAGTTATCGAAGGCGTTGAAGATACGTTTTGTTTCTTGGAATACAACTTCGCCTTCTTTCGTCATTTGAAAACCGCCTCTGCCTCGATGACAAAGAACAAGATCAAGACGCTCTTCCAACTTTTTAATGGCAGCACTTATGTTGGGACGCTGCATACGCAACACTGGTTCTGCCGCAGTAAATCCGTTGCAGCTTGCTACTGCGTAGAACACGCGAAGTAGCTTTATATCCGATTCCTGTAGACGGTTTAGCATAGAGTCACCCGTTTTAGGTATAGTTATAGATACTCAATAAGTGACTATATGCAAGTCGTCCTTTTATTACAACGATAAAATTGGCCTTTCTACCGTAATTTACAGTAAAAATTTCGCTTATTGGCCAATATTCTGGTTATCTCACCTCATACTAAAACTTTAGTATAAGCAGTTAGAGGTTAAGAGAGGGCCACAACTTGTTTTCTTAACGCTTCAATGTCATCCCGTAAGGATGCCGCCTTCTCAAATTCAAGCTCTCGGGCATAATTGAACATTTGCTTTTCCAGCTCTGCAATCTGATCCATAAGGTCGGTAGCACTGGCCGCTTTTTGTTGTTTTTTCTTCTCTTCAACTTTGCGTAGCCGCACCTTTCCAGACGCAGGGTGAGCGCCCTCGCCTAAATCCATAATATCGGTAATAGGCTTATTCAAACGCATAGGGGTAATGTTGTTCGCCGTATTATGTTCGATTTGCTTCTGACGACGACGCCCGGTTTCGTCCATGGCTTTACGCATAGATTTAGTAATAGAATCGGCATACAAAATGGCTCGGCCATTAATGTGTCTGGCGGCCCGACCGATTGTTTGAATGAGTGAACGCTCTGCGCGTAGGAAACCTTCTTTATCGGCATCTAATATTGCAACCAAAGACACCTCTGGCATATCAAGGCCTTCTCGTAACAGGTTAATTCCCACGAGCACATCAAACTTACCAATCCGTAAGTCTCGAATAATCTCGATACGTTCCACGGTATCAATGTCTGAGTGCAAGTACCTGACTTTCACACCGTGTTCGTTAAGGTATTCGCTTAAATCTTCTGCCATTCGCTTAGTCAGCGTGGTAATCAATACCCTTTCATCAACTTTCACCCGCTTTTGAATCTCAGAAAGCACATCGTCCACCTGAGTAGCAACAGGGCGAACTTCAATTTCAGGATCCAGTAAGCCCGTAGGACGAACAACTTGCTCTACAATATCGCCCTGCGTTTTATTCAATTCATATTCGCCTGGCGTTGCCGACACATAAATAGTTTGAGGGCATATTTGTTCAAATTCGTCGAATTTAAGCGGGCGATTATCTAACGCTGATGGAAGACGAAATCCAAATTCAACTAAGGTTTCTTTGCGGGATCTATCCCCTTTGTACATGGCTCCCACTTGCGATACGGTAACGTGAGATTCATCTATAAACATTAAGCCATCCGCTGGGAAATAATCTAATAAGGTTGGCGGTGGCTCGCCTGGCGCCCGACCAGAAAGGTAACGAGAATAGTTTTCTATCCCAGAGCAGTACCCCAACTCCATCATCATTTCGATATCAAACTGTGTACGCTGAGAGATACGTTGCTCTTCCAGTAATTTGTTTGCCTGTTGCAACTGAGTTTTACGTTCTTTTAGCTCACCTTTAATACGCTCGATAGCATCGAGAATCTTTTCTCGAGGTGTAACATAGTGGGTTTTCGGAAACACCGTTGCCCGGACAACCGATTTATCGACCGCGCCGGTAAGCGGGTCGAAAAGGCTTATTTTATCTATTTCATCATCAAACAGCTCAACCCGAACCGCTTGCTTTTCTGCATCGGCGGGAAAAATATCTATAACATCGCCACGCACACGAAATGTGCCCCGCTCAAAAGCTAAATCGTTGCGTTTATATTGTAATTCAGCAAGACGACGTAATATGTCCCGTTGATCCATGGTGTCGCCTTGGCGCAAATGGAGCAGCATTTTCATATAGGATTCAGGGTCGCCCAAACCATATATTGCAGACACACTTGCCACAATTACGACATCCCGGCGCTCCATCAGCGCCTTAGTCGCAGATAATCGCATTTGCTCAATGTGGTCGTTAATTGAGGCATCTTTCTCAATGAAGGTATCTGTACTAGGAACGTAGGCTTCCGGCTGATAATAATCGTAATACGACACAAAATACTCGACAGCATTATTAGGGAAGAATTCTTTCATCTCACCATAAAGCTGCGCTGCCAACGTTTTGTTATGAGCAAGGACGAGTGTCGGACGTTGCGACTGTGCAATCACGTTAGCCATGGTAAACGTCTTACCCGAACCTGTAACGCCCAATAAGGTTTGATGGGCAAGCCCTGCGTCTAAATTTTCTAGAATTTTTTCAATCGCTGCAGGCTGATCACCTGCAGGCTGATAGCTCGATACTAATTCAAATGCTTTACTCACCAACCCTCCTCAGCGCTCGCGTAAACCATACATAAGCGATAGCCGCTGTAATGATATTACCGACCACACCCCCAACAAATAGGCCGTGTAGGTCCGCTAGTAGACTCCCTAAGTAGGACAAGGGTACGAAAAAAACAAATAAGCGGATGACACTTAAGCCGAGCGCACGCATCGGTTTATGAATGGCATTAAAACTTGAGTTCGAAAGAATGATCCAACCCTGAAAGCCATACCCTATGGGCATTATGTAAATAAACAGCTCAACGATACGCGCCACTTCTTGCTCTTTCGCAAATGCCATCGCGATCCACGGTGCCGTTATTGCCATCGCCGCATAGATAACCAGTTGAATGGCAAATACCACTTTTAAGGCTTTGCCATAGGCCTCACGTACCCGATCAACTCGGTTGGCACCAAAGTTTTGGCTAATCAACGGCGGCAACGACATGGATAACGCCAGAATAATGATACTCGCGAGCGACTCGAGTCGAGTGCCAACGCCAAATGCCGCCACTGCCGCCGCACCATAAGATGCAATAATAGCCGTCATGACCGACATCGCGAGCGGAGTCAGAATGTTGGCGCCTGCCGCTGGCAGACCAATTTTCAAAATAGCGCGAGCGGCATCGACCCATTCGCGAAACAACCCGCGTGTCGTTTCGATACGTACCCGAATAAGCTGCTTACGATTAAGTAACCAAAACACGAGAACCACGCCACTCAACCACGAAATCACGCTCGCTAAAGCGGCTCCCTCAATACCCATCGCAGGGATCGGTCCCCAACCAAAAATAAGGATCGGATCAAAAATGGCATTCGCCAAACCGCCCGAGGCCATAATCAATGATGGTGTTCGTGTGTCGCCCGATGCGCGCAATACCGCATTGCCGACCATTGGCGTGACCAACATGACGCTGCCCGCAAACCATAGCGTCATATATTCACGGATCAGCGGCAGTAAACGTTGTTGTGCTTGCAGGAGGGTAAAAATACTGTCCATGAAAATATAGCCCACGGCTGACAGCATCAGAACAAGTAAAGCGGAAACCGAGAGTGCAGCAAAGCCGTCAAACTGCGCTTCTTGCGGTTTATCCCGACCATATTTTCGCGCGATTACCGCTGACGTACCAATACCTAAACCAATGGTCAAACTAACCACCGTAAAGGTAATAGGGAAGGTGAAGCTGACCGCTGCAAGCGGGTCGGTGCCCAGCAGACTGATAAAGAAGGTATCAACGACGTTAAAGCTTATCAGCGTTGCCACGCCAAAGATGACGGGCCAAGTCATTTCCCATAGCGTTTTTCCAACCGGCGCGTTGATAAGACTTCGAGATGCGTCGGTTGTAGCCATGAAAATACCTCCTCTTGAATGAACTTACGTAGTGTACAGCAAACACCCATTGTTTGGCTATGTTGATAGACTTTAGCGCCGCCGATACGTATAGTAGAGAGCAGTTTACATAGGCATAATCGGAAGGAATTCGTAGTGGACTATCAGCTATCAAAGCGCGTTAATTCGATCCAACCTTCACCAACACTCGCGGTGACGCAGAAAGCCAACGAGTTAAGAAGCGCGGGTAAAGATGTTATCGGTCTAGGAGTCGGTGAACCCGATTTTGATACTCCTGACTTCGTCAAACAAGCCGCTATCGCTGCTATCGAATCTGGCAAAACCAAGTACACTGCGGTTGATGGCATTGTCGAGCTTAAACAAGCGGTGGCCGATAAGTTTAAACGCGATAATCAACTCGATTATGGTCTTGATGAAATCATCGTCTCGGCTGGCGGTAAACATAGTATTTTCAATTTGCTTAGCGCTTGGCTAAACCCGGGCGATGAGGTAGTGATTCCCGCGCCTTACTGGGTTTCGTATCCGGATATGGTCAAGCTCGTTGAAGCAGAGCCCGTTATCGTTCACACCCATTTAGAGCAGCGATTTAAAATCACACCTGAGCAATTGCGCCAAGCGTTAACCGAAAAAACTCGCTTAATGTTCATCAACAGCCCCTCTAACCCGAGTGGTACAGCCTACTCAGCAGAGGAATTACGCGCGCTTGCCGATGTACTGATTGATTTCCCAAATGTCCTGATCGCGACAGACGACATGTACGAGCACATTTTATGGGATCGCAGTCAATTCGCTAATATTGCGATGGTTGCACCTGAGTTGCGCGAGCGTACTGTTATTTTATCGGGTGTTTCTAAAGCCTACGCCATGACCGGGTGGCGTATTGGATATGCAGCAGGTCCCGCGCCTATCATTGCGGCGATGAAAAAAATCCAGTCGCAAAGTACTTCTAATCCAGCCAGTATTAGCCAACATGCGGCAGCCGCCGCTTTAAATGGCGACCAAAGCTGCATCGATACAATGGTCAGTGCATTCAAGAAACGTCACGATTACTTGGTAGAAGCACTTAACGAAATCGACGGTATTGAGTGTGTCGAAGGTGACGGTACCTTTTATACCTTCGCACGTATTCAAGGTTTAATGGATAGAGCGGGTGTCGCAAACGACGTTGAGTTGTGTGAAAAACTTTTGACTGAAGCTAACGTGGCATTAGTACCTGGCTCAGCCTTTGGTACAGAAGGCTACTGCCGCCTGTCGTTCGCGACAAGTTTAGATACTCTAAAAGAGGCCGTCTCACGCATTAAAGCATTCGTTGCTCAGTTGAATTAAAACTTAACTTTATTGGCACTACAGCCTCGTTAGTGTGCTAACGAGGCTTTTTTTTAACTTTTTTCCCCACATGGAAGCCCATTTCCCCCGCTAAAGCGGACCAAACTCGTAAGACATTTTTATTACAATGCGGTCGCTAAAATACGCGATATAGAACAAAAAAGTTATACGAATGCGGCGTTGGGTTTAGCAATTACAGCTGGCAAAAGCCCTGCCAAATGTGTTGAAAAAACACCCAAATTAAATAAGAAATACACAAGTTGCTGATTCTTCGGGCAATCTTAACGCGTTCTTCAACCGATCCTATTTGATTTTTACAATTTTTTATTAACTCGTTGTTTTTATTGGTTTTTATTTGATTGAGCGATTTTCTGAACAATCATTAATTTTGCCTACAAACCGCACTAAACGTACTATTTCACACACTTAAGCACAGGGTTATCCACAGAATCCGTGGATAAGATCCTGTAGGCTGTGACTGATGCGGATTTCAGCCATGTGTGGATATCCTTAACTCGCAACAAGTTATAACATTAGATATAAGCACATCTGTGACAGTCACTTGACATTTCTCTACGGAGGCATTAGACCCAAGTTTTGGTTGTAAGACTATAAAATCAACACTCGCACAAGATTTAATCAGTCAAACCAAAAAACAATAAAAATACTGTATCTCTAGTTGACAGGCGCGGCATAGGTCTTTAATATTCGACGCCGTTAAGACGTGTTCCCCAGTAGCTCAGTTGGTTAGAGCGGTGGACTGTTAATCCATGTGTCGTTGGTTCGAATCCAACCTGGGGAGCCAACGCGTTTTAACTCCTCAATTTGTTGTTCCCCAGTAGCTCAGTTGGTTAGAGCGGTGGACTGTTAATCCATGTGTCGTTGGTTCGAATCCAACCTGGGGAGCCAATCTTTAAGGCTATCCTAAGCCCAAAGCTTCGCCAAACTCTCTTGTTCAGCACTGCTAGCACCTCGTTTTATCCATTGTGCAATATTATCTGCCATATTGGGCCACTGGCATTTAAGCGGTTTACTTTGATGATCGGCTAGCCACGCACGCACACTTTCGTCTGATATCTCATTGATCACTTGAGCTAAGTGATTACTCGACAACAGCTTCGCGTTCCAATGTTGTTCAAACTGCCCTTTTAACGGTTTTACAGCGAACTGTTTATAGCCTTGCAACGCCTCACAAGATGTTTCGAAACCTGCATTCGCGAGTACATACTCAGCACTCTCAAATTGACGCTTAAAGCCCTCTCGTGACGGTGGGAAACCAAAAATATGGGGCGCATCGAGATTATCAGTTTGTTTGATGCTCGGGTGAAACACAGAGAACTGATACGATTTTAGTGGGATAAGCGCATCAACCACATGCTCTAAGTTCTCAAATGGCAAATACACTAATACATGGCGCTGGCTTATCCCCGACTCTGAACCATGCGCTCGCACGATAGGCGCAATGCAATTATCTAATGGCTGCCAATGCATACCTAACCAGCGTGATGCAGGCGCAAAATAATCGATCAATCCACGCTGAAACAGATTAAGTTTGGAATATAAAGACGGCTCTTTAAACGCATACTGCCGACCCATACCGATACACGGCTTACGGGCTCGCTTAGCTGCCCATGCTGTCACCGGTTCATAGTCTGTCAGAACCAAGTCATAGGCCGATAAATCAACGCTATTTACATCAGACCAAAACTGTCGCAACGAATTATTGCGATAGGTATTCAAGTAATCGATACGACCATTTTGCGTCGCAAAACTCAATCCCTGACGCCACTGGTAATCACCGAACGCACTCATATCAAACAAACGACTCGGTTCCCGCCCCGAAATCAAGTAGTCGACATCTACCGAATAATGGTTCAACCAACGTGACAGTGTGTGGCAACGGCTTAAATGACCATTACCGGTCCCTTGAATACCGAACAAAATTCGCATAGTTAACCTTAGAATGCAGAATGGATAAGAAAGAAGGTTTCGACAAAGGTGATGCCAAGTAGCGCACCTACGCAAACATCAGACACATAGTGAGCGCCTACTACCACTCGTGAAATGCCAACCTCGCAAGCCCAAGGCAACAAACAGAGTGCAATCATCGGGTAGTAATAAGAGAGGCAAGTAACGAAGATAAACGCCGCACAAGTGTGCCCAGAGGGAAAGCTAAATTCATCCTGCGCAACAAAGAGCTTTTTCTGAACCAATAGCGCGGTCGGACGTGCGCGCTTGAACTTATTTTTTAACCACCAGTACAGCGGTCTTTCAAACAAGAATATGGCGGCACAGGCGGCAAAAAATGATTGTCCGTCGGTGCTGTGCAACATCAATAGCAGCCCGACCAGTACATACCAATAGCCATCACCGGAACGGGAGAAGCACTCAGCACTAAAGGCAATCCAACGGCGTTGGTTTAGACGATGTATGCGAGCGAACCAGCTTAAATCGACGCGTAACGCGGTTTCTTGTAATGCTGTTAACCAGACCATGACAATGCCCCGTTTATTGGCTTGCTTGTTACATTGCGCTAACAAAATGACAGTCGCGAGTCAGTTACGTTAAATATCAATGACAAAATCATCGCATTCTTGCCACTTCTATTGACCTCCGTCTGTTGTTTATCAACGTCAAAACACCGATAATAGGCGCTGATTTAAATCACGGGTGGAATCATCGAATGACAGACTACTTACTGCTGCTCATTGGCACCGTATTGGTCAATAATTTTGTGCTGGTAAAATTCTTAGGACTTTGCCCTTTTATGGGTGTGTCTAATAAGCTTGATACTGCAATTGGCATGTCAGCTGCAACCACATTCGTATTAACTCTCGCCTCGGTATGTAGCTACTTGGTGAATCAGTACTTGCTTGAGCCCTTAGGGTTGATGGCGCTCCAAACCTTAAGTTTTATTTTAGTGATTGCCGTTGTCGTGCAATTTACTGAAATGGTGGTGCATAAAACGAGTCCTACGCTGTACCGCTTGCTAGGTATTTTTCTGCCACTCATTACCACCAACTGTGCGGTTCTTGGTGTAGCGCTGCTTAATATCAATGAACAACACAACTTTGTGCAGTCTATCGTCTATGGCTTTGGCGCGGCAGTCGGTTTTTCACTCGTTTTAATTCTATTTTCTGGCATTCGCGAGCGCTTGGCAGCCGCCGATGTTCCGAAAGCGTTCAAGGGCTCAGCGATTGCGATGATAACAGCGGGTTTAATGTCGCTCGCGTTTATGGGCTTTAGCGGATTGGTGACCCAATAATGAGTTTTGTAGTTGGTTTAATCGCTATCGGTGCGCTCGCGCTGATATTTGGCTTAATTCTTGGTTTCGCAGCTATCAAGTTTAAGGTAGAAAGCGATCCGATCGTTGATCAAATCGATGAGATCCTGCCACAGACTCAATGTGGTCAATGTGGCTATCCAGGCTGTCGTCCTTATGCAGAAGCAATTGCCAATGGCGACGAGATCAATAAGTGTCCTCCCGGCGGTGAAACCACAATCAAGAAACTCGCAGATCTGATGGGCGTCGAAGCCAAGCCTCTCGATGCAGCGCATGGTGAAGAAAGCGTCAAAAAAGTAGCCATCATTCGCGAGGATGAGTGTATTGGTTGCACTAAGTGCATCCAAGCGTGTCCCGTTGATGCCATTCTCGGCGCCGCAAAACAAATGCATACGGTCATTGAGCATGAATGTACCGGCTGTGATTTGTGTGTCGAACCCTGCCCTGTCGATTGTATTGATATGGTCGAAGTCGAGGCTAAACCTGAAACCTGGCAATGGAACCTTGATAGCGTGAAGCAAAATATCCATAAAGCCGACACTATTCCGGTCAAACTGGTGGAGTAAGACGATGCAAGACATCAAGCAGTTCGTTGAGTCAGGTCAAATTGCACGCTTTCCCGGCGGCATCCATCCACCAGAGCGCAAACAACCCGCGAGTGAGCAGCCATTGCGCCGAGTTCCATATGCCAATGAGCTGATTCTGCCGTTACGTCAACATATCGGCCTATCGGGACAGTGCACCGTCCGTGAGGGTGATCACGTTCTCAAAGGGCAACCTTTAACCGATGCCGCACTACATCAAGGCTTGCCGCTCCACGCACCGACATCGGGGACCGTCAAGGCTATTGAACAACGTCCAATGTCACATGCTTCAGGACTTCCCGAACAAGCCATTGTGATTACCCCGGATGGACACGATCAGTGGCGCGAACGTCAGCCGTTGCCCGATTATCAGCAACGTGATAAAGCCGAGTTGTTAGATATTATTCAGGCAGCCGGGGTTGCAGGGTTAGGAGGAGCGGGCTTCCCTACTTCACAAAAGCTTGCACAGCAAAAGCCGGTCAGTTACCTCATTATTAATGGCGTAGAGTGCGAACCCTATATTTGTGCCGACGATCGCTTAATGCGTGAGCATGCCAGAGACATTGTGCTTGGCATGCGAATTTTGGCTTACATCACAGGCGCCGATAAAACGTTGCTCGCTATCGAGGATAATAAGCCCGAAGCGATCGCCAGCATGCAGCAAGCAATATCCGAATATACCGATATTGAACTGCGCGTAGTGCCGACTAAATATCCCTCTGGGGGTGAGAAGCAGCTGATTCAGTTGCTTACCGGGCATGAAGTTCCTAGCAAGCAGTTGCCTATTGAGATGGGCGTCATTATGCAGAATGTTGGAACTGCCTATGCTGTGAAAGAGGCGATCATTGATGATAAACCGTTAATCGAGCGTGTTGTAACGCTGACGGGACAGTGTATCGAACAACCCGGTAATGTATGGGCACCACTAGGAACGCCCGTGGATGCGTTACTCGAGTTCGCCGGTTTTAAGCCTGAGCATCAACAGCGAGTTATTATGGGCGGTCCCATGATGGGCTTTACATTGCCAATTACCGCAGTGCCCGTCATCAAAACCACTAACTGTATTCTGGTGCCAAGTACCCAGGAACTGCCACCACCGGGCGATGAAATGGCATGTATTCGTTGTGGTGCCTGTGCAGAGGTATGCCCTGCAAGTCTTCAACCGCAACAATTACAATGGTTAGCAAAAGCCAAAGATTATCCAGCACTAGAAGATAATAACCTATTTGACTGTATTGAGTGCGGTGCGTGCGCCTTTGTTTGCCCGAGTGAAATACCCCTTGTGCATTATTACCGTCAGGCAAAATCGCAGATACGTAATCAAGCACGTGAACAGGCCAAAGCGGAACTTGCTAAACAACGCTTTGAAGCGCGCCAAGCGCGCCTAGAACGAGAAAAAGAAGAGCGGTTAGAACGTCACCGCAAAGCGGCAGAGGCGCGTAAGCAAATGCAGCAGCAACAGACCCAGCACGCGCCTGAACAAGAGTCGAACAACGACGGTAAGTCATCGGCGGTCGCTGCAGCCATTGCCCGAGCAAAAGCCAAAAAGGCGGCGCAAGAAGGTAGCAACGCTGCTGCTGAACAACCGACAGGTTCGCAACCTGAAGAAAAGTCTAAGAAGTCAGCGGCAGTAGCCGCCGCTATCGAGCGAGCCAAAGCGAAGAAAGCTGCACAGCAGGCAGCAAGTGAACCCGAAGCAGGCGCTGACAGTAGCGCTGGAAGCGAAGCGAGTGACGAAGCCACCGCACAACCCCGCCCCGCGCAAGATAAGTCGGCAGCCGTTGCGGCAGCGATTGCTCGCGCGAAAAAGAAGAAGCAAGCGCGCGATCAGGAGGATAAACAATAATGAGTTTTAAAGTGGCAGCCGCCCCGCATGGTCATAGTCAAAAAAAGACCAACCAAGTGATGGCATGGGTGGTATTTGCGCTCATTCCTGGGGTACTCATTCAATCTTATTTCTTTGGTTGGGGTGTTTGGTTTCAAATTCTAATTGCAGTCAGTGTCGCCTATCTGTCTGAGTCAATCTGTGTTTGGGCACGTGAACGCAGCGCGCGTCAGGCACTGCGCGATAATACCGCACTTGTCACTGCAGTATTGCTTGCTATCAGTATTCCGCCTCTAGCCCCCTGGTGGATTATTGTGATTGGCACGCTATTTTCAATTGTGGTCGTCAAGCAAGTCTATGGCGGTATGGGTCAGAACATCTTTAATCCTGCTATGGCGGGCTACGTACTGCTACTTATTTCGTTTCCTGTGCAAATGACGCATTGGTTACCAGCAGCTCCAATTGCGCCCTATGACTTAGGACTCTGGCAGACGCTACACACCATTATTTTTGAGTACACACCGGCTGGGTACGATGTTGAGCAATTACGCACTACTGTTGATGGCATCTCCATGGCAACCCCACTGGATGGTGTAAAAACCGCGCTTGACCAAGGACAAATCCTCGCAGAGGCTTATCAACAGCCAATGATGGCAAGCCTCGCCGGCATTGGTTGGCAGTGGCTAAACTTGGGCTTTTTACTCGGCGGCGCCATTTTGTTGCAACAGCACGTTATTCGTTGGCATATCCCGGTTGGATTTCTTGCCGGTTTGCTCATTCCCAGTTTCCTAGCGCATATTTTTGCACCGAGTGTGATGCCAGGTCCGGTATTTCATGCACTGAGCGGTGCCACCATGCTTGGCGCTTTCTTTATCGCGACCGATCCCGTGTCGGCCGCCACATCCGATCGCGGTCGGCTATTGTTTGGCCTACTGATTGGTTTATTAGTTTGGATAATTAGAACCTGGGGCGGCTACCCAGATGCCGTGGCGTTCGCAGTCTTGCTCGCCAACCTGTGCGTACCTATTATCGATCGTTACACTCGCCCCACGGTTTACGGTCATCATGTAGGAGCGAAACATGACACTGAATAGCATGCAGAAGAATGGCTTGTTGCTCGGTCTATTCGCGCTCGTTTCGACCGGTCTGGTGCTGGGTGTAGAAGCGCTGACCAAGGAAGCTATCGATGAACAACAACGCGCGCAAACACTTGCGTCATTGAATGAGATTATTCCACCAACACTGCATGACAACGATCTTTATCACTCGTGTGGTCTGCTCTCAGAACCTACGCTGAGCCAGCAACCTGTTCCCGTATACCGAGGTTATTTAGCAGGTGAACCGAGTGCGCTTGCTGTTGAGGCGGTCGCCCCCAATGGTTACTCGGGCAAAATTCGCTTACTTGTAGCGATTAAACCCAGCGGTGAGGTGCTTGGTGTCAGAACACTTCAACACCAAGAAACACCTGGCCTTGGCGATAAAATTGAAAAACAAAAGAGTGATTGGATAACCTCATTTGCTGGCAAACGTTTGCAAAGCCAAGACGACGAACGTTGGGCGGTTCAGCGTGACGGGGGGATGTTTGACCAGTTTACCGGCGCCACGATAACACCACGCGCTGTGGTCGGCGCGGTAAAAACCGCAACGTGGTATTTGCAGCAAAACAGTACGCAACTGTTCCAAACATCATTACCGAATTGTCATTCTGCTTCGGAAGGTGAAAGCCATGAGTGAATTTAAGACGCTAACCAAACAGGGTCTATGGGAGAACAACCCCGCCCTCGTGCAACTGTTAGGGCTTTGCCCATTGCTCGCAGTGACAGCGTCCGTGACCAACGCATTGGGCCTGGGTCTTGCGACCTTATTTGTGCTGATAGGCTCTAATATTACCGTATCCTTGGTCCGCCAATGGGTTCCGCAAGAAATACGGATTCCTGTTTTTGTTATGGTCATCGCGACTTTCGTTACCATTATTCAGCTCCTAATGAACGCCTATGTATACCAGTTGTACCAAACGTTGGGGATTTTTATACCGCTGATCGTAACGAACTGCGCTATCATCGGTCGTGCTGAGGCCTATGCATCTAAAAACAAATGGAATTATGCTGCTATCGATGGTCTTATGATGGGGCTAGGCTTTGCCGCCGTGTTAGTCGTATTAGGCGGACTACGCGAAATACTCGGAAACGGCACCCTTTTTGATGGGGCTGAGTTATTACTGGGCGAATGGGCCAAACAATTACGGATCGAATTGTTCAGCCTAGATTATCCCTTACTGTTAGCTATTTTACCGCCAGGCGCTTTTATTGGTATGGGCTTTATTATAGCGCTTAAAAACCGTATTGATGCGAAACGTGAAGAGCTGCAAGCCAGTGAAAAAACAGTGACGCGCGCACGCGTAACAGCCGAAAGTTAATCGATATGAATAAAGATAAACGTTATCAAATTTTAAGCCGTTTACGGGACAACAATCCTCACCCGACCACTGAGTTAGAGTATGAGTCCCCTTTTCAACTACTGATCGCCGTTTTATTGTCCGCTCAAGCAACCGATGTGGGTGTTAACAAAGCGACGCGAAAATTATTTCCTGCTGCACCGACTGCAGAAACAATGCTTGCGCTGGGTGTTGACGGGATTAAGGATTACATCAAAACCATTGGTTTGTTCAACTCAAAAGCAGAGAATGCCTACAAGACGTGCAAGATATTAGTAGAGCAGTATAACGGCGAAGTTCCTGAAAGCCGTGAGGCACTCGAGGCATTACCAGGGGTTGGACGCAAGACAGCTAACGTGGTGCTCAACACAGCCTTTGGCTGGCCTACCATTGCCGTTGACACACATATTTACCGTGTGTCCAACCGTACTAAATTAGCACCTGGCAAGAACGTCAATGAAGTCGAACAAAAATTGATTAAAGTTGTACCTAAAGAGTTCAAGGTGGATGTACATCACTGGCTTATCCTACACGGCCGCTATACCTGTGTTGCACGCAAACCACGGTGCGGCAGCTGTATCATCGAAGACTTATGCGAATTTAAAGATAAAACCAGTGATTAGCGAGCTACAGTGCCCCCCCTGAAGGCTTGCTCAATTGAACAATGACACGGCGGTTTTTCTGACGACCTATCTCATTATCATTGTGTTCGATAGGTCGATCCTCACCGTGAGATACAGTTTCAATACGCTCAGCATTAATTCCGCGCTCAACAAAGAACGCTTTAATCGTATTAGCACGCTGCTCAGTCAACGCCTGATTAGGCTCTCGCGCGCCCAATGCATCGGTGTATGAGTCGATAAGCACGAGGTCTAAATCAGCGTCCACTTTCAAATAGTCACTGATCTGCTTTAACTTGCGCTGTGAGCTCACTGTGAGCTCATCACTATCCGCCTTATGATTGAGTACCGTGTAGGCGATATCGTCAAAAGAAAACGGTAGTAAGGCATTAATGCAACCTTTAAATGCATCATAGGCGCTGCGGAAATTAACCGATGAGATTGCCACGGCCACCTGATCTCTTTGATTATACCAATCTTGATATAAAAACGTGGGGTAGCGTCCTTTTTCAAGCTCTGACAAGAGTGTCCAAGCCGCCTTCTTCTCTAGCTCACCATTGAACTGCTTATATAAATCCATGCTACCAATGGCATAGCTATTGGCACCGGGTTGCCAACGCGGAGGAACAGACTCAATGCTTGCGACACCATATTCGTCAGGCAGTTGATGCATATCGAGTGTCATTGTCAGATTGAGTTGCTTACTCGCTTCACTGTGAAACTGTACTTTGCCAAAACGAGGAATAACGTGTTCTAACTCACAGTTAAGCTGCGTGTTATTGGCCATATACCAAAGTGAATTATCTAAATTTGCACTGTAGTATCTTACGGCGTTTGCTTTTGCGAACGGACTGATACTGACTAGAGCGCTACCCAGCACAATTAATGCTGACAGCCGAGCCGTATTATTCACCTGCACACGCACCTCCTTTAATTACTTGTCTTTTATATCGGTCGTGTTGCAATAACCTTTAACCAAATCACAAGCAAAAACGCCCGCTCTTTGGCATAATGGGCAGTAGCAATTTAGCAGATACAGGTAATTTCATGTCAGGTTCCGAAGACTCTCTTATGAAGCAACGTTTTCGCGGCTACTTACCCGTAGTCGTCGACGTCGAAACGGCGGGCTTTAATGCGTCAACCGATGCCTTGTTAGAGATCGCTGCCGTCATACTGGATTTTGATGAAGATGGGCAGCTCAAGCCAGTCGAAAGCCATCAGTTTCATGTCGAACCATTTGAGGGTGCCAATATTGAACAAGCAGCAATTGAATTCAATGGTATCGATCCTCATTCGGAACTACGCGGCGCACTCCCCGAAGACGAGGTGCTTAAAGCGTTATTCAAACCCATTCGAAAGGCTCAAAAGGCGGCTGGATGTCAGCGCTCTGTGCTGGTTGGGCATAACTCGAATTTTGATCATAGCTTCCTGATGCGAGCGGCTGAGCGAGCCAATATCAAGCGCAATCCGTTTCATCCCTTCGTCAGCTTTGATACCACATCTTTAGCAGCGTTGACGTTAGGACAAACTGTACTGATTAAAGCGTGCAAAGCGGCGGGTATAGAGTTTGATCAAAAGCAGGCGCATTCAGCGCTTTATGATACCGAAAAAACAGCCGAATTATTTTGCTGGATGGTTAATAAATGGAAAGCGCTTGGCGGGTGGCCGCTCACTAATCAACAGCCATAAAAAAACGCGCCCAACGGCGCGTTTTTTGTGAATCGCTGCGAGCTATTATTATAGCTTATCAGCGTTCTTAGAAAGGTATGCTGCAACGCCTTCAGCGTTCTCTTTCATGCCTTCTTTACCTTCTTCCCAACCTGCAGGGCAAACTTCGCCGTGCTTCTGGTTAAAGTTCAAAGCATCTACCATGCGCAACATTTCGTCGATGTTACGACCTAATGGCAAGTCGTTAACGACTTGGTGACGTACAACACCATCTTCGTCAATTAAGAACGAACCACGGAATGCAACGCCTGCTTCTGGATGCTCAACATCGTATGCCTTACAAATGCTGTGACGAACGTCTGCAACGAGTGGGTATTTGACTTGACCAATACCACCATCTTCAGTTGCAGTGTTGCGCCATGCGCTGTGAGTGAATTGTGAATCGATTGATACACCAATTACTTCAACGCCGCGCTTTTTGAACTCGTCCAAACGCTTATCAAACGCGATAAGCTCAGAAGGACATACGAATGTGAAGTCCAGCGGGTAGAAGAACAAGACGGCTTTCTTGCCTTTGATCGCGTCAGAAAATTTAAAATCTTCAACGATTTCGCCAGAGCCCATTACCGCTGCTGCGGTAAAGTCAGGTGCTTTACGTCCTACTAAAACTGCCATTGATACTCTCCGTCTTTAGTTAATGTTGGGCTGCCGCTTGGCAGCCTAAATTAAAAGCTCTAATAAATATGGGGATCGACAATAAAAGATCAACCCCTTAACGCCGATTATTACTCGCCGCTTTCTGGCTGAGGATGACGTGCTGCCACCTCAGTGATCAGTTCTTGTAGCTCGCCTTTCTGGAACATTTCAACGATGATGTCACAACCACCGATGAGTTCACCTTCAACCCAGAGTTGCGGGAATGTAGGCCAGTCTGCGTATTTCGGCAACTCAGCACGAATATCTGGGTTTTGTAAGATATCGACATAAGCGAACGCTTGACCGCAGCCCATGAGCGCTTGCGAGGCTTGAGAAGAAAAGCCACAGCTCGGTAATTTAGGTGAGCCCTTCATGTATAGAAGTATTGGGTTTTCTTCAATCTGCTGTTTAATCTTGTCGATGGTTTCCATAACACCTCAAATCACTGTTAACGAATGGAATGGTTGATAAAAATACTCAAGTATTTTAGCACATGCAACCCCCGATTGCTCTCTTTGAGCGCTTTACAGCCAGCGGTACAAATAATAAAAACTTATACTTGAAAAGAGAACCAGTCACCCCTATATATCGTATGAATAACAACAACAGCTTGCACATTCATTTTGTGTAAGACGCTATTTGCACTAAAAACTATGGAGAGAGATTATGGCATTTGAACTTCCCGCTCTTCCTTATGAGAAGAACGCACTCGAGCCACACATTTCAGAAGAGACACTCGAATACCATTATGGCAAGCACCATGCGACTTACGTAAGCAAGCTAAATGATGCCGTTAAAGGCACTGATTTAGAAAGCAAATCGCTTGAAGACATCATCAAGTCTGAGAAAGGTGGTTTGTTCAATAATGCCGCTCAGGTATGGAACCACACGTTCTACTGGAATTGTCTGAGCCCCAATGGTGGCGGTGCTCCTAGCGGCGCAATTGCAGACGCAATTAACGAGAAATGGGGTTCTTTTGAGAAGTTCCAAGAAGAATTCAACGCAAGTGCTGCAGGCAACTTCGGTTCTGGTTGGACTTGGTTAGTTAAGAAGTCCGATGGTTCAGTCGACATCATGAACACAGATGACGCAGACACGCCAGTTGCTCACGATGGTGTGACGCCATTATTGACCGTAGATGTATGGGAACACGCTTATTACATCGACTATCGTAATTCACGTCCTAACTATTTAGAGGCTTTCTGGAAGCTCCTTAACTGGGATTTCGTGAACAAAAACTTTGCTTAATTTAGCTAGGTTATTGAACAAAAAAGCCAGCGATTGCTGGCTTTTTTTATGTCTATTTGACCGGTTTCGAAAAAAGCGATTGCCTCAATCGACTAAGTTGGACGGGATGTCGCCGCGTAAACTATGCCAAATTTCAGCTGACTCATAACCATAGCGGCGAACCAAGTTAACAGACTCATTATAGTCACCTTGCTTAGCTACATTATCGAGATTGTGATAATAGTCTCGCGCTAATTGGCGAGCTTCGGGTGACGAAAAGTAGAATTGACCAATACGCGAATACAAACCTTTAAAGCCATTGAGTACAAGCACATAGATTGGATTACCCGACGCCATCGCAAGATCATGGTTCAATTGATAATCAAAATCCGCAAAACGCTCTGCATCATCAGCCAGTTCATCAGTATTGGCCAAAAGCTCGACAACGCGTTCGGGGTTGTGTCGAATGGCGGCGCGAATGTAAATCGCACTAATATTAGTACGCGCTGACAACAGTTGGTCGACCAGTTCGGGCATACCATCTTCATCTAAACGAGCCAGGGTTTCTAAAATATTAAGCCCAGAAGTTTCCCAAAAATTATTCACTTTTGTTGGCTTACCGTGCTGGATTGTTAGCCAACCATCTCGCGCTAAGCGCTGTAAGACTTCCCTTAGCGTCGTGCGAGTCACACCAATGAGCTCGGACAGTTCACGCTCTGCAGGAAGGATCGTACCCGGAGCAAAATGACCGTTCCAGATTGATTTAACGATATACTCCTCGGCAAAACCTGCCGGACTCTTTGCTTTAATGATCATTGTTACGCCTGTTTCATTATCAATCGTGTGATTCTATCAGTGTTACATGAGGTCGGACAAGCAAACTGATTATTATCGACAAGTCGTTTACTTTTCAGCTATGTTATAGCGCTTAAATTCACTCACGGATATATCTCATCATGCGAATATACCTTTGGCCAGCTCAGCGCAACGCGTGGTTAGCGCTATTTATCATCTCCTTGTCGCTTTTGGCTGCTGCCGCTTACTTTCAGTACGGTCTTGGGCTTGAGCCTTGCGTGAAGTGTGTATATCAACGCATGGCTGTGATCGGTATTGCGTTGTTTGCTCTACTTGGCTATTGGGGGGCGAGGCATGCGCTCGTACGCTTGATAGCACTCGCTGGGGTGATCTACTCAGCTATAGAGGGCTTACTCATTGCTTATGACCACTGGGATCTACAAACTTCAAAAAATGCCTTCTTTGCGGTCTGTGAAAGTAACCCTAATTTCCCGTCTTGGGCACCACTGCATGAATGGCTACCAAGCTATTTTGCAGCGCCAGGCTTGTGTGGCGATATTGACTGGTCGTTCTTAGGCGTCACCATGCCAGCATGGATGACCTTTATTTTTGCAGGCGTGACGATTACTGTTGCCGTCGCAAGCCTAAGCCACATTATTTACAAATTACGCTAAAGTGGCCAGGTGACAATACGGTCTTCTAATTCACCTCTGAATTCTGTTTCACTGATACAATGACCGGCTATATGGTAGCCGGCCTTTTTCATCGCTTGCTTACTGCCATGATGTCGTAATGGATGCCAGTCAGGAATCGGTTGTCCCTGTGCTCTGAGCCGATATGCACACGTTTTAGGCATAAAATAAACGGCATCAAGATTTTCGAGTGTCAGTTGAACACAACTGGGGACTCGCTGAGTACGGTTTTCATAATCACTACACACAGCTTTGTCAGTATCCAATAATCGACACGCGACATCGGTCTGATAGAGGTTATCCTCTTCATCTAATAATTGATTTAAACAACATTGCCCACAACCATCGCAAAGTGCTTCCCATTCGCGATGGTTGAGTGCCTGAAGCGGTTTATCAAACCAATTCATCGAGGAAAACGGATACGATCAGAAAGGTAGCCCACTGCAGCAACGAAGTAATGTGAGCGATTCCAACGCATCAGCGCATCGTAATTGGCATAGGCAAGATACACTCGACCTTCCTTGTCATCTGGAATCACAATCGAAGCCTCAATATCGTCACGTTGCGGTAAAGGGCTCCCGTCCATGCGAGTAATACCCAGCTTTTGCCATTCGGCGAGTCGCCTTTTGGTATCTAGCCCGGCTAACGACGTATCAAACTGTTCGGGCAGCTGTACTTGACGTCCCCACGTCACATCATCTCGCCAGCCCACAGAGCTCAGGTAGTTAGCGGCTGACGCAAACACGTCACCATAGCTATTCCAAATATCCTTTTTACCATCACCATCATAATCAATAGCGTAGCTCATGAACGAGCTTGGCATAAACTGGGTTTGTCCCATAGCCCCCGCCCAAGAACCTTTCATTTGTTCAGGCTCGATGTGACCGTCTTGGATGATAGTCAACGCTTGCCAAAGTTGTTTTTTGAAAAAGGCCTCGCGGCGTCCATCAAACGCCAACGTGGTTAATGCCGAAACAACATCAAAACCACCCGTGTAGGATCCAAAATTAGTCTCGATACCCCAAAGCGCAACAATAAAGCGGGGTTGCACGCCGTATTTTTTACCGATTTCATCAAGTAAGTCTTTGTGCTCTTGGTATTTTTCAACGGCTTTTTGTGCCTTCCAATCCGGTACTACTCGCGGCAAGTAAGTATCTAACGTGAGTTTAAATTCCGGTTGGTTTTTATCAAGCTCAACAGCGCGTTGATAATATTTTACCTTGGCAAACGCGCGATCCAGCGTATCTTTCGTGTAGCCTTGATCAAGCGCTTCAGAACGTAGTTTATCGACATACGCCTGAAACTTCTGCTCGACATTATCGCTTTGCTCGCTCACCGGACTTTGCTCAGACTGAGCGGCACTTACATGCGCGGTAAACCCCATCGTCGAAGCACTTACGATAAGCGCCAAAGTGCTCAAAGTTAACTTTTTCATAGCATGGACTCCTGTTGTGGTGGAAGTTGCAAATAATAGCCTGGCTCCACCAAGTGCTGTTTTAATTCTTCTACGCTAATCCGAGCAAGTTGGTCGCGTTTGTCTAAATTTATCGTCATTATTTTTTGCGGAGTGCCGAAGTGGTTTACGAGCGCTTCAGGCAACTCATCAAATTCACTTCCTAACGGAAGGTATAGATAGGTATCGCTTTTTTTCGAGCTTTTAAATACGTCGCACAGCATGGTCTTAAACTCGCGTTAAATATATTCTTTCAATTCAGATTCGAGCGCTCTCCAGCGCCAGCCTTGCTGTAAATCAGGCCGAGGTAATTCGGCACGGTGATCCGCACTGAACTGCCAGTGATACATCAAGAAATCATTAATTTGTTTGCGCGAAGCGACCAATGCCGTATCAATCGCAAGCATTGAGGCTAAGCCTTGTGCCGCTTTCTTGATACCATTGAATGCCGCTTTATAGTTTGGCATGTCGTCAAGCCTTTGCAAGGTCTGTGGCCAATTCGATGCATCCTCAGCGAGCGCTGCATTAATCTGCTCAATAATCTCGTCCCCCGAGTATTTACGGGTCATCGGCGCTAAATCCCTAATTTTATGCAAATCTGATTTAGACTCAGGCATCTTGCGCGCCAGCTCGATTAATACACCGTCCTTGAAAATAAAACCGAGCGGCATATTCTCGCTGACCGCCTTTCCTAGGCGCCAAGCTGCTAGGCACTTCATCACTTGTAATTGTTTTTGATTAAGTTGCCACGCATTACCAACAAACAAGTACAGCAAGTGCTTGGGGATAGTTTGTGTGCGCTTATTTACTTGTAACTGACTTTCTTCAGTGACGATATCTGCTACATGAGTCTCTGCCACCTGCGCCGCTAACCAAGGATACATCGTGTTCAGAAAGCTCACGTCCGCAGCCGCGTATGCGAGTTGCGCCTCACTCAGCGGCCGCTTCAACCAGTCAGTGCGTGACTGACTTTTATCGAGCGTAACGCCATCAAATAGCTGCTCAACTAAATTAGCATAACCAAGTGATGAGCCCATCCCGATAAAGCCGGCTGCAATCTGTGTGTCAAATACGGCACGAGGTTTCTCGCCATTGGACTGATGAAAGAATAATTCGATATCCTCGCCCCCGGCATGCAGCACCGTCGCCACATCAGGAGCCGCGATCAACTGCCACAATGCAGATAAATCGATATCGATTAGGGGATCGATGATAAAGGTATCGCCATCGACATTAAGTTGTACGAGACCTAGCTTAGCAAAATATGTTTTTCTTCGTACAAATTCGGTATCAATAGCAAATGAGCCCGCGATGCGGGCTCTTTGACAAAACTCAGTAAGCGCTTCAGCGCTACTGATATAACGGTATCCAGTGTCTGGATGAGTTAACTTAGTCAATCTTTTTTCTCGTCTCTTAGCTCTTTACGTAGGATTTTGCCCACATTCGATTTTGGCAACTCATCGCGAAACTCAACGAGTTTCGGCACCTTGTAGCCTGTCAGATTTTCTCTAGAAAAGTCGATAATTTCACGTTCGGTTAGAGACTTATCCTTTTTGACGATGAATACTTTCACAACCTCACCGGACGACTCGTGCGGCACACCAACAGCAGCCACCTCCAGTACTTTCGGATGATCGGCCAGCACATCTTCGATTTCATTAGGATAAACGTTAAAACCTGAAACCAAAATCATATCTTTCTTGCGATCTACGATTTTAAAATACCCACGTTCATCACAGGTTGCCATGTCGCCAGTCGCAAACCAACCGTCTTTAATCGACTCTGCTGTTGCGTCGGGGCGATTAAGGTAGCCCACCATGACTTGCGGACCTTTCACGTACAGCTCACCCGCTTCCCCGATAGCCACTTCCTCGCCAGTCTCTGGGTCGCAAATTTTTACATCAGTACTTGGCACGGGTAACCCGATACTGCCCGTGTAGTGCTCGATATCGTAAGGGTTTACCGTGACGACGGGCGCACACTCAGTAAGCCCATAACCCTCGAGCAAACGAGACTTAGTGACGCGCTCCCAGTGTTCAGCTACTGACTTTTGCACCGCCATGCCGCCACCTAAAGCCACTTTTAGGTTAGAAAAGTCGAGATCTTTAAAACCCTTGGTGTTCAATAGTCCGTTAAACAACGTATTGACACCCGAGATCATCGAGAACTTAACCTTTCCCAGTTCCTTTACAAAGCCAGGCATATCGCGTGGGTTAGTGATTAAAATATTACGTCCGCCGTGCTTGATGAACGTTAAGCAGTTCGCCGTTAAAGCAAAGATATGATAAAGCGGCAATGCAGTAATAATAATCTCTTCGCCATCCGACATGATCGGTGTAATGACCGACGAAACCTGTTCTAAGTTTGCCACCATGTTTCTGTGAGACAACATAGCGCCTTTGGCAACACCCGTTGTGCCGCCCGTGTACTGTAAGAAGGCAATATCATCGCCGGTTAACGAAGGCCGTTGATACGCTTTTTGCTTGCCTTTGTTTAACGCAACGTTAAAGTCAACACGTCGACTAATCGAGTGGCTCGGCACCATACGTTTAACATATTTCACCACAAAGTTGACTATCCAGCGCTTCGGTGCAGGCAGTAAATCACCAATTTGCGTGGTGATCACTTTCTCGAGCTGTACATCTTTGGCAATCTTTTCATACGTATTTGCAAAATTCTCTAAGATCACAAGCGCTTTCGCTTGTGAGTCATTCAATTGATGCTTCAGTTCACGTGGTGTGTACAGCGGGTTCACGTTAACCACTGTCATGCCCGCAGCGAGCACACCAAAAAGTGCCACAGGGTACTGCAACAGATTTGGCATCATGATCGCAACTGCATCTCCTTTTTTAAGGCCAATGCTTTGCAGGTAGGCTGCGAATTGCTTTGCCTTTTCACCCAGCTCGGCAAAAGACATGTTGCAATCCATATTCACGAATGCTGTCTTTTCACCGTATTTCTCAATACTCTCTTCGAGAATATCGAGCAACGACGCATAGTGATCTGGATCGATCGTATCTGGCACTCCCGCTGAGTAATGTTTAAGCCAAATCTTTTCCATACTAGGCTCCAAAATTTATTTCTATAATTATTATGTAGAGTTCACGTAAACGTAAGCTTATCGGACCAGTTTATCTCAATCACGCCCCTCGGCACAATCTAAGATGACGACTGTTCACTGACCAAGGTCGCAATATCTTTCGGGCATTGCATATGAATATGATGCCCACCTTTCATCTCAACCACCTGTAATTGCGGTACGCAACCCTGCCACTGAGCCAAAGCTTTATCGAGTTGAGCATAGCCTTCGCTCCCTCTTATTAATACAACGGGCACGTTTAACTGGTTCAAAATTTGTTCAACCGCTTTTGCCGGCAATCGATAAGGAGAGGTTGATCGCACTTTTGGATCGGCGCGCCAATACCAATGACCATCGGCCATCAACCTGATTCCACGCTCTACCAATACCTCAACGAGCTGATTGCTAAAATCTGCTGTTTTGGCGCGCGCCAGCACGGCATCTGACTTAGTTGTGTAAGGACGCCAACGCGCAACCTGCGACTTTTTACGCGACTGAAAACCAGCCAAAAGTTGCTCATGCGCGTTCTCGCCGTCGCTCGTGAGCAGACCAAAGGCCTCTATAAGCACCAAGTGCGACACCTGTTTCGGTAATAGTGTCGCAACCATATTCGCCACAAAGCCTCCCATTGAGTGGCCAACGAGCGTAATACCAGACCATTCCTGAGTCTTAATCAACTGCCAAATATCGTACGCATAATCAGTGAAATGATAGTAATTCCCCGATGGCCGATGATCCGAGTGACCATGACCTGCCCAATCAAGCGCAAGGATTCCTTCATCGGATTCAAGCAGATGTTCGACAAGAGGTAGAAACGAGTGACAATTATCAAGCCAACCGTGCAGGAGTATGTAACGAGGATTACTGACATTGCCCCATCCAAGACCTCTGAGGCAACCCCAGTCAAGAGCGTACTCGATGGGCTGAGCACGCTCAAGTACCGACTGATACAGCACGCTATTGCTTATTTTTCGTACTGGGCTTGTCGTCTTGAACTCTTACCCGCGTCGGGTAGGGGTAATAGTATGGACGGTAAGGATAAGGTGCATAAAAGTTATGTCTAAACCACAACGGGGAATAGTCAATGCCCGTATCTACACGATCAGCCTCTTTCGGCCATAGATGATAGCCTGTTGCTTCAATGACAGGGTAAACGTAGGTGTAATCATCGATTTTGCCTTCTTGAGTCTTACCTACCTTGCCTAGTACAGTTAAACTGCGTCCTTGACGATACACTTGGGGGTCGACAAAACCGTTAATAACTGCCAAAAAGCGACCATCGGTATCATCGCTGACCAAGGGGCGTCCCCAGCTTTTCAAAGGAAAATGCACCAGCTCGATGACAGTGAAACCCTCATCGTTGCGAACGTCAGCAATAATGCCTCCCCAACGCGCCGACTGACCTACAGTCGTTGACGCATTATTTTTTACCTGAGAGTAAGACACCAATGCGTCTTCATTATCTGTCGCAATGGAATCTGGGAATGCACTGCAACCCGCTAGTAACAGCGCACCTAAAGTTAAACTCGCGATACGTAACATAACGCCTCCTCAGGCATACAAGTCCAAACTGAACATCGATTCAACGTGCTCTCGCTTTTCGCTAAGGGCCACCGCCTGATAAGCCGTTAAAGCCTTTTGAGCCGGCTGCGACGGCTGATCATAAACAATATTTAAATCCTGCCACCGCTGTGCTTGATCAGAGCTTTGTTGCCGATTTGGAATTTGAATAGAAGCATTGGCCGTTTGCTGATCACCTTCCTGCCCCCCAGCGTTACGCTCATCAGGTGTAATGCGACGACCGGGCGAGAGATAGCCTTGTACACCATTAATAGAACTTGATGAAACAGGGTTCACAGAATGCTCCTCAAAATACTTTGACTCGATTTATTATGGCGAGTTCCAATGGATTCTACAAGTTAGCGCCCGGGCAACTTCTTCCACGTCACTTCATTACGTACGTAAAGCGGCTCCAGTTCATCCGCAGCTACCGCAGCCTCGTTCTGCTGTTGAGCCCAACGCAGCATGGCGGCGGCT
>NZ_DEYI01000086.1:0-10571 GCF_002364475.1 Idiomarina sp. UBA3162 | reverse complement strand
TCAATCAATCAAGCGTTTGAAAGATCTTGAAACTATGAGCCAAGACGGTACTTTCGACAAGCTAACCAAAAAAGAAGCGTTGGTTAACACCCGCGAAATGGAAAAGCTTGAAAAAGGCCTTGGCGGTATCAAAAACATGGGCGGCTTGCCTGACGTATTGTTCGTAATCGACGCTGATCACGAGCACATTGCGATTAAAGAAGCAAACAACTTAGGTATCCCAGTTGTTTCTGTTGTTGATACTAACTCAGATCCAGATGGCGTTGACTACGTTATCCCAGGTAACGATGACGCAATCCGCGCAGTACAATTGTATTTGAATGCTGCAGCAGACGCGATCAAAGAAGCTAAATCAGCGCCAGTAGAAGCTAAAGACGCTGACGATTTTGTTGAAGCTACCGAATAATTGAGGATCTAACCATGGCAATTACTGCTGCTCAGGTAAAAGAACTTCGCGAGCGCACAGGCGCTGGTATGATGGACTGCAAGAAGGCATTGCAAGAAGTTGACGGCGACATGGAAGCTGCAATCGAGCTAATGCGTAAAAGCGGTCAAGCAAAAGCGGCCAAGAAAGCCGGCCGTGTTGCGGCTGAAGGCGTTATCTTGGTTAAGTCTGAAGGCAACCAAGCGACACTCGTTGAGCTTAACTGCGAAACTGACTTTGTTGCACGCGATGACAGCTTCTTGGCATTTGGCGAGAAAGTTATCAACGCAGCGTTCGCTAGCAAAGAAAACGATGTTGAACAGTTGAAAGCAACTGACATCGGCGGCGAAACTGTTGAGAAAACCCGTGAAGACCTTGTTGCTAAAATCGGCGAAAACATGAACGTACGTCGTGTTAAGACGATTGAAGAAGGCGACACTGTTGCTACTTACACTCACGGTGCACGTATTGGTGTAGCTGTTGCATTAAATGGCGGCGACGAAGACTTAGCGCGCGACTTGTGTATGCATGTTGCTGCGAGCAGTCCTCAGTTCGTTAAGCCTGAAGATGTTGACGCTGAAGTCGTTGAAAAAGAACGTGCTATTCAGGTTGATATCGCAATGCAAAGCGGTAAACCAAAAGAAATCGCTGAGAAAATGGTCGAAGGTCGTATGCGTAAATTTACGGGTGAGATCAGTCTGACTGGTCAGCCGTTCGTAAAAGATCCTTCAATGACTGTTGGCGAACTGCTTAAGCAAGCGGGTGCAGACGTAGTTACATTCGTACGCTTTGAAGTGGGCGAAGGTATTGAGCGTAAAGAAGAAGATTTTGCTTCTGAAGTACAAGCTCAAGTGGCGGCGGCAAGCAAAGGTTAATTCTTTGTGCCAGGGTCCACAACCCCAATGTGAGTAATAGAAACCGCGTCTTGAGCGTTCAGGACGCGGTTTTTTTTAGAAAAATGGATATTGAGAGGCAAGCATGAGTACCCACCCAAAACCAACATATCGACGTATTCTTTTAAAACTCAGCGGTGAAGCGTTAATGGGCGATGAGCCTTTTGGCATCGACGCAAAAGTTCTGGATCGCATGGCTCAAGAAATTAAAGAGCTGGTTGAACTCGGGGTTCAGGTCGGACTGGTCATCGGTGGTGGTAATTTATTCCGCGGCGAAGGTCTTGCAAAAGCCGGAATGAACCGAGTGGTTGGTGACCACATGGGAATGCTTGCAACAGTAATGAATGGTTTAGCCATGCGTGATGCGCTGCACCGCGCTTTTGTCAATGCGCGTTTGATGTCTGCAATTGAACTGACTGGCGTGTGCGACAGCTATAACTGGGCCGAAGCCATTAGCTTGCTTAAATCAGGGCGTGTCGTTATTTTCTCAGCGGGTACCGGCAACCCATTTTTCACTACCGACTCTGCAGCGTGTTTACGCGGCATTGAGATCGAAGCTGACATCGTACTAAAAGGTACTAAGGTTGATGGGGTATACTCTGACGATCCCGTCAGTAATCCCGATGCCACGTTGTATCGCCATATTAATTATCAAGATGTGCTTCAGCAGCAGTTAAAAGTGATGGACCTTGCCGCCTTTACACTGGCACGTGATCATGAATTACCGATTCGTGTTTTCAACATGAACAAGCCGGGTGCATTGAGATCCGTGATTCTAGGCGAAGAAGAAGGTACACTAATTAGCAAAGACGCTGAATAATCGAAATAGAAAGGGTAAATACAGTGATTAACGATATTATTAAAGACGCAAAAGAGCGTATGGAAAAAAGCGTAGAATCGCTTCGCAGTCAAATGTCTAAAGTACGCACAGGGCGTGCTCATCCAAGCATCCTTGATAGTGTTATGGTTAACTATTACGGTGTGGATACGCCGCTTAAGCAGCTCGCTAACATTACCACGGAAGACTCTCGGACATTGGCATTGACCGTGTTTGACAAGTCTTCTGCTCAAGCGGTCGAAAAAGCCATTTTAACCTCTGATTTGGGTTTAAACCCTGCGTCGGCAGGTGCTGTGATTCGTATCCCACTACCTCCTTTGACCGAAGAACGCCGCCGTGACTTGGTCAAGATCGTACGTGCAGAGGCCGAACAAGCACGCGTAGCGGTCCGTAATATCCGTCGTGATGCGAATAATGACTTGAAAGAGCTTTTGAAAGAGAAAGAAATCACCGAGGACGAGGAACACTCGGCAGAGGACGATGTCCAAAAGCTTACCGACACGTACGTTAAAAAAATCGACGAGTCGCTTAAAGCAAAAGAACAGGACTTGATGGAAGTTTAATTCCATTTCGTGCTCTAGATGACGCCGTGTAGTATCTATGCGGCGTTTTAATTATTGGCGGACAGCATGAAGCAATCTCCAACAATACAACAAGTCATACCCAAGCATGTCGCCATCATCATGGACGGTAACGGGCGTTGGGCAAAACAACAGGGCAAACGTCGAACCTTTGGACATAAAAAGGGCGCTGAAGCGGTTAGAAACACCGTGAGCTTTGCGCGTCGCAACGGAATCGAATCACTGACCTTGTTTGCTTTTAGCAGTGAAAATTGGAATCGACCAGCAACAGAAGTTTCATTGTTAATGGAACTTTTCGTCAATGTGTTAAAGAAAGAAGCTGATAAACTCAAGCAAAACGATATAAAGCTTCGGATTATTGGCGATAAGTCACAATTTTCAAGCCGTTTGCGCAAGCACATCGATAAGGCTGAGGCGATGACATCTGACTGCCAAGGTATGACCTTGAATGTGGCAGCTAATTACGGTGGTCAGTGGGACATTGCTCAAGCATCACGGCAACTTGCAGAGGCGGTTACGCGAAATGAGCTAGTGCCATCGGATATTGATGAGCGTACATTCGAACGTTATTTATGTTTAGCCGACCAGCCAAAACCTGATTTGCTCATTCGTACAGGCGGAGAGCAGAGGGTCAGTAATTTCTTGCTATGGCAAATAGCGTATGCAGAATTTTACTTTACCCCGATATTATGGCCCGACTTTGACGATCAGGCATTTGCAAATGCGATTGCTGAGTTTGCTCGCCGTGAACGCCGTTATGGACTCACCAGTGAACAACTCGATAAACTCGTCGAAACAATGAATGCGCGTGTAGAGGACTAAATTTTTGCTTAAACAACGAATTTTGACAGCCGTTATTTTAATACCTGTCGCACTCTATGCAGTGTTCTTATTGCCGCTGTGGGGTTTCTCCTTATTCATTCAGGCCGTGCTTATGCTCGGTGCTTGGGAGTGGGCACCACTCATGGGGCTGACCAAAACGCGCTCGCGCATTGCCTACACTGCGGGGATCGGTATTATCATTGGTGCGCTAAGCCTAGCGGTGCCTTTTGAACATCTCTGGCAATCTGGAACGCTGAATAACATCATTTATGCCACCATCGCAGCAGGTGGTGTTTGGTGGGTGTGTGCATTAGCACTCGTAGTTAACTACCCATCGAGTCGTCGGATGTGGTCGCGCACACGCTCGATAGTCGGCATTTTTGGCATGTTAATTTTTGTGCCGACTTGGGCAGCGTTGGTTACAGTGCGCTCAATCAACATTGATGTGCAACCGTACTTTGGTGGTTGGGTGGTGCTATTCATTTTGTTGCTTGTTTGGGCAGCTGACGTTGGTGCCTACTTCGCCGGGGTTCGTTACGGCCGCAATAAAATGATGCCGGCTGTGAGTCCAGGTAAAACGATGGAAGGGTTGTGCGGTGGCGTAACACTGGCATTCATTGTCATGATGGTGGTTTCACATTGGACACAAATCCCAGCCGACCAATTTACAGGTTATTACCTCACTGGCTTATTTACGGTGGTCGCATCGGTTTTTGGTGATTTGAACGAAAGCATGTTTAAACGCAGTGCGGGTGTCAAAGACAGTGGCTCGATTTTGCCGGGTCATGGCGGTATTTTGGACCGCATCGACAGTCTAACCGCGGCTGTGCCAGTATTTACCCTCGCATACTTGGAGTTTTTACGGTAAGTATGAGTCAGTCGATTACAATTCTAGGCGCGACGGGGTCTATCGGTCAGAATACGTTGGATGTTGTCGCCCGACATCCCGAGAGCTATTCATTGTTCGCTGTGACGGCCAATGGCAACGTGAATGCGATGCTGGAGATTGTGTGCCGTTATATGCCTCAATATGCGGTTATGGTTGATTCAGGTGCCGCTGAACAATTACGTAGCCAATTGCCCGTTGATGTCAAAACAGAAGTGCTTGCGGGTGAACAGGCATTAACTGAAGTGAGTGGATGCGCTGAGGTCGATGTCGTCATGGCGGCTATTGTTGGAGCCGCAGGTTTAGCGCCTACGCTCGCTGCGATAAACCAAGGTAAACGTGTGTTGCTTGCCAATAAGGAAGCCTTGGTTGTCAGTGGAGAGCTATTTATCAATGCTGCGCGTCAGAGCGGTGCGCAAATTCTTCCAGTAGACTCTGAGCACAACGCAATATTCCAGTGCTTGCCTGACTTGGCTCAGCAGCAAGTAGGTCACATGCAACTGAACGAGCATGGTATTGATAAATTATTGCTAACTGGCTCAGGCGGTCCTTTCCGTCATACACCGATTCAGGCGCTGTCACAACAAACACCTGAGCAAGCGTGCAATCATCCTAATTGGTCGATGGGGCAGAAGATATCTGTTGACTCTGCAACCATGTTAAACAAGGGACTTGAGTATATTGAGGCGCGCTGGCTATTTAATTGTCAACGGGAGCAGTTGGATATCCTGATTCACCCACAGAGCGTGATTCATTCCATGGTTCAATATATTGATGGCTCGGTGATCGCTCAAATGGGAGAGCCGGATATGCGCACGCCCATCGCTCATGTATTAGGCTTCCCCGAACGTATTCGCAGTGGCGTTAAAGGACTCGACTTTATGGCGCTCAGCGAGCTGACTTTCATGCCGGTCGACTTCAATCGGTATCCTTGTCTTAAATTGGCAATAGAGAGCTGCTGGGCTGGGCAGTCTGCTACGACGACCTTAAACGCTGCTAATGAAGTAGCGGTCGCTGCGTTTTTGCAACGACAGATTCGCTTTACAGATATTGCTGAGGTATGTGACGCGGCGTTACAGAATCTAGAATGCATCAATGTTGATTCTGTAGAAGCACTCATGGCTATTGATTCGCAGGCGCGTAGCGCCGCATCACAACGCGTGGAGCAAGTTGTTTATGCTTGATTGGTTATGGTACGCCGCATCATTTGTGGTCACCTTAGGTATTTTGGTTTCGTTTCACGAATTTGGTCACTTTTGGGTCGCCCGTCGTTGTGGGGTGAAAGTGCTCACGTACTCAGTGGGTTTTGGTAAAGCAATCTGGTCTCGAGTGGCGCGTGATGGTACGCAGTATCAAGTGGGTATTATCCCCTTAGGTGGCTACGTCCGGATGCTTGACGAACGCGTTGATGAAGTCAGTGAACAAGATAAGCATCTATCTTTCAATGCGCAGTCGGTTTATAAGCGTTTTGCGATTGTCGCCGCCGGGCCGATTGCGAATTTTATTCTCGCTATCGCAGTATTATGGCTGATGTTTGGTATTGGGGTGCCCACGGTAAAGCCGATCATTGGAGAGGTTCAGCCAGGATCCATTGCCGCCCAGGCACAGTTTGTTGAAGGCAGCGAGATTGTTAAAGTTGATGATGTCGAGGCGTATGACTGGCAACAGGTTCAACTCGGTTTGATGAGTGCGATTGGTAACGACCAACTATCAATAACCGTGCGTAGCCCCGAGGGTCAGTTACAGCAGAAAACCTTGAATATTGAAGATTGGCAGTTTGATCCGGAAACCGAAACCACCTTTGGTAGCTTGGGAATTCAAGTATTCCGACCCAATGTCTCGACGACGTTGGCGCAGGTTGTTGATGACTCACCGGCGCAACGAGCGGGTCTTAAAGCGGGCGATAAGGTGACTGAGCTTAATGGTCAGCCGCTACAAAGCTGGCAGCAGTTGACTGCAACGATTGCTGAGTCGCCGGGTGTGGGGTTAACCTTGACGATAGAGCGCCAAGGCGTTGAACAGAAAATAACTGTCATTCCTGGTGAACGCGAACGAGGTTCTGATGTCATAGGTTACCTAGGCATTGCCCCAGAGGTAGGAGAGTTGCCTGAGGGCTATGTGTTCAACCATCAGTATGGTATTGTCGGTGGTTTAGTAAAGGGCGCTGAGCAGACATGGGAACTCATGGTTGTCAGCGTCAAAATGATTGGAAAATTAATCACGGGCGATGTGTCCGTAAAAAATCTCGCGGGTCCTTTAAGTATTGCTGAAGGGGCTGGCGTAAGCGCAAGTAGTGGGTTCGTTTACTTTCTCAGCTTTCTTGCGCTGTTAAGTGTAAATTTAGGGATAATCAATCTGGTGCCTTTACCCATGTTAGATGGGGGTCACTTAGCGTTCTTTATTGCTGAGTGGGTGAGAGGAAAGCCGGTGTCGGACAAAGTTCAAGACATCTGTTATCGGATTGGTGGTGCGTTAGTCTTTGCATTGATGATAATCGCCATAAGTAATGACATCATGCGCTTCGCATTCTAATTCAAAGTCAACAATAAGTAGCTAGTTATAATGACGTTTAAAAAGCTGTTAGTGAGTGCCATGGTTGCGTCGGCGGTTTCGCCCGCAGCGCAAGCACAAGATGAATTTGTTGTCCAAGATATCGAAGTTAAAGGTCTACAACGTGTGGCACTGGGTGCTGCATTGACCTACATTCCTGTTCGAGTTGGCGATGAAGTGTCTGAGCTGCAGATTCGCAGCGCGATCAAGTCACTTTATTCTTCTACTCACTTTGATTATATCGAAGCGGTACGTGATAACGGAACGCTGACTTTCCGTGTAAGCGAGCGTCCCACAATCGCTCAAATTACATTTGAGGGTAACAACGATATTAAGGACGAGCAGTTAGAACAAAGTCTACAAGACAACAATATCGTTGAAGGTGAGCCACTCGATCGCACGACCATCTCCGGTATCGAAAAGGGTCTTGAAGACTTCTATCAAAGTGTCGGTAAATATAACGCCCAAGTTGATCTCGAAGTCATTGAGCTGCCACGTAACCGTGTTGAGTTGCGCATGAACTTCGAAGAGGGCGATGCCGCAGAGATTGCTCAGATCAATATTGTGGGTAACAAAGCGTTTCCGGACGAATTACTGCTAGATACGTTTGAATTACGTGATGACTTACCTTGGTGGAATATTATCGGTGAGAAGCGTTATCAAAAAGAGCAGTTGAGTGGTGACTTGGAAACGCTCGAGTCGTACTACCGCGACCGAGGTTACCTTCAATTCCAAGTGGAATCTGTACAAGTTTCCGTTACCCCCGATAAAGCCGGCGTTTACATTACGATTAATGTGAGCGAAGGCGAGAAGTATTACGTTAGCGAAACCGATGTGATTGGTGATCTGAAAGGACACGAAGACATTGTTAATCGCTTAACTACGATTAAAGAGGGCGCACTTTATAATGCCGCTCAAGTGACCTATATCGAAGATCTTGTCAGCCGCTTTTACGGTGGTTATGGATATGCTTACCCTGAAGTGAAAGCGTTGCCTGAGCGTAACGACGAGGACAAAACGGTTAAGCTGACTTTCTCGGTCAACCCAGGCAACCGTGTTTATGTACGCCGTATTGGTTTTGAGGGTAACTCGACCACAGAAGATCAAGTTTTACGTCGCGAAATGCGTCAACTTGAAGGTGCTTGGTTGTCGGATAACAAGGTTGAGCAAGGTAAAGTTCGTCTAGAACGCCTCGGTTTCTTTGAAACGGTTGAAACCTCGACTGAGAAAGTGGATGGCCAACCTGACCAAGTCGATGTTACTTATAAGGTAAAAGAACAACCATCGGGCTCGTTTAATGCCGGTATCGGCTACGGTGACTACTCCGGTCTACAACTGAATGCTGGTATACAACAAAGTAACTTCTTAGGTACCGGTAACCGTGCGGGTATTAATGTCTCGACAAGCCGCTTCCAGAAGAACTTTAGTGTCTCCTACACCGACCCGTACTTTACCACCAATGGTGTTTCTTTATCGGGTCAATTGTTCCTCAGCGAGTTCGATGCCGGACGAGCTGAAAACTTGATTCGCTACAACCAACGTACGTATGGCGTAAGCACCAATGTTGGTTTCCCTGTCGATGAAATCAATAGCTTTAGCTTTGGTGTAGGTTATAAACGTCAAGAAGTAACCAACGTTGATGGCTACGAGCAGATTCGTAAGTTCTATCAAGCGTTCTTGGACCCGCAGAGTCCAGATTCAGGCGTTGGCTTCGATATTTACGACTTTACCGCGGGGTGGTCACGAGTGACCTTAAACCGCGGTACGTTCCCAAGCTCAGGTTCGTCTCAGCGGGCATCGTTTGAAATCTCGGCACCGTTCAGTGATATTCAGTATTTCCGTCTCGGTTACGACTTTAAATATTACTGGCCTTTGTCAGACGATCAGCAGTGGACGCTACTAACCCGTTTCAATGTCGGCTATGGTAATGGTTACGGCGAGGACGATGCGGGCAACGACTATTTGTTGCCTTTCTGGGAGTCATTCCGCGTTGGCGGTCAAGGCGATTTACGTGGCTTTGAGCCGAACACGGTGGGTCCACGGGCGATATATAGCTACGCCGATCAGATCGCGACGCCGCCAGACTGGACCGGATTACCGGGCGGTTACCCAGCAGGCTCTAACGCTGAATCAATCACTGTTAGTCGATTTGCGGTAGGTGGTAACGCGAAAGTAGTTGGCGGTGTTGAACTTATCGTACCAACACCGTTCATTGACGAAGGCATGCGTAACAGTGTCCGTACAAGTGTGTTCGTCGATGTGGGGACCGTGTGGGATACTGAGTTTGACTACGATAAGTATAAGGGCTTAGATTTAATAGGTCAGAGTCAACCACTGAGTGACTACAGTGATCCTGGTGACTTCCGAGTGTCGGCAGGTGTTTCCGTACAGTGGATATCGCCTATGGGTCCGTTGACCTTCTCATTAGGTCGAGCGCTTAAAGAAGTGGAAGGCGATGAAACCCAGATATTCTCGTTCAACATCGGTACGACATTCTGATAGAGTAGCGATGTTGACAGTTCAACGCGAGAGAATCGCACTATAAGAACAACAAATTTTTTTGAGGAGTTAATTTTGAAAAAGCTATTTAAAACAACCGTTGCAGCTTTAGCTGTATCAAGTGCAATGTTTGCTGGCGCAGCAAGTGCTCAACAGAAGATCGGCGTTGTCGATATGATGCAAGTGTTTCAGCAATTGCCACAACGTGAGCAAATTTCACAGCAGTTGCAAACCGAGTTTCAAGATCGTTTCGAGGAAATGCGTCAATTAGAGCAGAAGATCCAAGAGCTGCGTCAAAAGCAAGAACGTGATGCATCCGTTATGTCTGCTGACGAGAAAACGCAACTGAACCGCGAGCTTGAACAGTTAGTGGCTGAAGCACAGCTGAAGAGCAAAGCGTTGCAAGAAGATACACGCCGTCGTCAAGCTGAAGAGCGCGATGAGTTGCTAGGTAAAGTGCAGAACGCAATTAACGCTGTTGCTGAATCAGGTGATTACGATCTTGTTTTACAGAGTAACGCTGTCGCATTCATGAAGTCTGATAATGACCTTTCTGCGAAAGTTGTCGAGCGCATGAGTGGTAACTCGGGTAACTAATCAATGACAGAATACTCTTTAAAGCAGTTAGCAGAGTATGTTGATGGTGAGGTTCGCGGCGACGCGAACCTTGTTGTTACTGGAGTTGGGACTTTACAGTCTGCATCAGCAGCGCAAATTGCTTTCTTAGCTAATAGCCGTTACAAAGGCCAGCTTGAAACCAGTCGAGCCGGTGCCGTTATCCTCTCGCCTAAAGATGCCGAAGACATGCCGGCGATAAATGCTATCGTAGTGAATAACCCCTATGCGGCATTTGCTAAAGTGGCTCAGCGCTTAGATACCACGCCATTGCCTGCTGAGGGCGTTGCCGAAACGGCTAAGGTGCACGCTTCTGCAAAATTAGGTAGCAATGTGGCATTAGGCGAATACGTTGTGATCGAAGCGGGTGCAGTGATTGGCGATAACGTTACGATTGGTGCACACACGCATATCGGCCCTGAAGTAACGGAGGGTGCAGATACAAAAATTTGGTCAGGCGTTA
>NZ_DEYI01000091.1:42513-46981 GCF_002364475.1 Idiomarina sp. UBA3162 | reverse complement strand
GCAACACGCGGCATAAAGTTCTTACCCGTTGTCGTGGCCGGTGCCAGCACGTGACTGTAATTTTTACCTAAATCGGCAACTAACTTACTTACATTTTCTGCGAGCTGATGTTCATACACGGCATTGTCGGCAGACAATACTTTGTTGACGCCTTCAGCTTTTGCGAGCTCGTCAGCAACCGCTGCGCAGTCTTTACCTGCAACTAATACATCAATATCACCGCCAATGGCTTGCGCCGCCGCCAAGGTTTTCAGCGTGGCAGGATTTACGGCGTTATTGTCGTGTTCTGCAACCACTAAAATGCTCATAGGACTTTGGCCTCATTCTTCAGTTTATCGACAAGCTCATCTACGTCTGCCACTTTAACGCCCGCACTGCGCTCGGCTGGCGATTCAACTTTGAGTAGTTTCACAGTACGTTTCACCGAAACGCCTAAATCGTCCGTTGAAACGGTTTCAAGCGGCTTACGCTTTGCCTTCATAATATTAGGTAACGAGGCGTAGCGCGGTTCGTTCAAGCGTAAGTCCGTTGTCACGACCGCAGGCAACGCAAGTTTTACGGTTTGCAAACCGCCATCAACTTCACGCGTTACTGAGACATGACCGTCGGCCACTTCTACTTTAGATGCGAAGGTGCCTTGAGGCATATCGGTTAGTGCCGCTAACATTTGTCCGGTTTGGTTATTATCTGAGTCAATCGACTGCTTACCTAAAATAACCATGTCGGGCTCTTCACGCTCAACAACACCTTTGAGGATTTTAGCGGCTGAAAGCGAATCCGGCATATCGTCGGTTTCAACTTGAATAGCGCGGTCAGCACCTAACGCCAATGCGGTACGCAATTGCTCTTGCACTGCTTTAGGCCCAATAGATACCACCACAACCTCATCCGCCGTACCTGCTTCTTTTAAGCGAACAGCTTCTTCGACTGCGATCTCACAGAACGGGTTAAGCGCCATTTTGACGTTAGCCAAATCGACGTCTGACTGATCTGGCTTCACGCGTACTTTGACGTTGTAGTCAATGACGCGCTTCACCGCGACAAGTATTTTCATGTCACTTTCCTTTTGTTGGAACTGATCTAAGTTACCTGGATTTAAAATTTGTTAACTTCGCTATTATCCTAGACTGGAGGCTATCTCACAAGTTATGAGACAATAACAGAAATTTGTTGTAATCAGGAGTTTACACAGTGATACAGCCTTCACGCAAACCTATAGGTTGGGAAAAACGCTACCGTGAGCTTATCGAACTTGCCAAAACGATGCCAGCCTTACCTGAACATTACCGGGACAAAGCCCATGAGGTTGCGGGTTGCGAGGCAACCGTATGGCTCTATTTAGATTGCCAAGACACAGCTCGTGTTACCGTGCGGTTTGACAGTGTCTCGCGTATTGTGAAGGGGTTGTTAGCGTTGATTCAAGCGGAACTCGACGGCCATAGCGCAGCGGACATTGCACAATTCGATATCGATGAATTATTCGCCAGTTACGGTCTTACCCAACAACTTACACCGTCTAGGGCCAATGGTTTATATAACGTAAGCAGAGTGCTTAAACAGCGCGTCGCTCAATGCGCTTAAGTAAGGTCGATACGGCAAACATTGCGAAGCTGCAGGTCACCACCATGGCTGCACCAAAGCCAGAACTGCAGTTCATTTGCATGGTGCCGCTACCGGGTTTTTGAAGCGTAACTTCACCCTCATGCTCACCGGCAACCCAAGGATAACGCAGCTGCTCCTCAGAATAGATGCAATCGACGCTCCATTTGCGCTTGGGGTTTTTAGAGAAGTTATAGTCACGACGCAATTTAGAGCGTACTTTAGCCAATAATGGATCTTGTTTTGCTTTTGCCAGATCCGCCACTCGAATTTGCGTGGGGTCGATTTGTCCACCCGCACCGCCACACACTACCAATGGCAGTTTGTTACGCTTACAGTGCGCCACTAACGCCGCTTTCGTATTGACGCTATCGATTGCATCCAACACCGCCGTGACACCGGCTAAATGAGTGATAAAATTCTCTTCTAATAGGAAGTCGTCAACAATATTAACCTTGCACGCAGGATTAATCGCGCGCACCCGTTCCGCCAACACCTCGGTTTTAAGCTGTCCAATGGTGTTAAAATCTGCAGGAAGCTGGCGGTTAATATTGGTCACACAGACATCATCCAGATCGATCAACGTCAACTCACCAATGCCGCTGCGTGCGAGCGCTTCAACGGCCCACGAACCAACGCCACCGAGTCCGGCAATAGCAATGTGTTGGTTACGAAATGTATTCAGTGCTTTGCGTCCATAGACGCGTTCAACGCCCCCTTGGGCTTGGTCATTCGGTGCGGGTTGCTTGCTCGCTGACGTCATAAAGTATCAGTCCTACCTGAAATATCTCGCCACGCGTGTCATGCAGTGGCATAAGGGTAATATTTTGTTGCATCCACTGCTGCTGCCCGCTCAGCGGACGACTGTGTCGGAACCGAAACACAAAGGGACGCTGTTCCCAAGTAATGAACACCCGGGCATCTAGGTTCCACACCCGCTCTACTTTCTGTCGAAACCAATGCTCATCGATCTCTGGGCAACATTCAAATAGGATTTTATCACGAACTTGACTGGGGCGCAGACCGCTGTGGTTGGTCATAAACTCATTCCACATTTGTACGCGATAATCACGGTCTAGCACTACGATACCGATATCAATGGCACCTAGCAGACTCAATTTAGCGTGTAACTCGTCCATTTCACTCATCGCTGCCTCCTTATTCCGCGTACCAATGGGCGACCTGTTGGTCGAGACGTTGCACCGCATCTTCTGGTAGCAAAATAAGTAAATCAAAACCAATACGATGTTTAGGCAGCTGATACCCAATTTCTATCGCCAACACCTTTTGCCAACGCTGTTGTGGCTGACTCAGCAGGTCCGCTAGCGACTTATGCTGCCCCAGCAACACCGGTTGCGATGCGGTGAACTCGACATGTAACTGATGACCTAAACCATTGAGACACGCAGAGGTAATAATTGAAGCTATATCCATCAACGCTTCAATACGCTGTTGCTGTTCAGTACCAGAAAGCTGTTCGCCCAATAGCTGGCGCACATCCTCAACTGAGGTGTCGGTGAGCAGTGTGAGCGCCTCACCTAGAATACCCGAGCCGGCAAATCCTTGGCTGACGGCCGATACACGTTCGGCTTGATCGATGGATTGCAACGCCATATGCAATTCAGATGGCGCTATCCAATTAACATTAGGCACCGGCAGCTCAATAAATTGATTTAATACGCGGGCAATATGATCACCTGCTTGGCCCATGGCGACGTTGGCCACTTCGCGATACACATCCAGCGCGCTGGCTGCCACTTCGACTTCGCTGGCCTCTTGTAAATGACCGCTGCCCGGCTGATAGAGGCCAAATTGTTGAAGATGTTGAGCGATTTCGGCCTGCTTGAATGGTTTTTTTACGAACGCGAGCGCGCCAAGTTTTATCACTCGCTGGTAGGCTTCAGGCTGAATATCACCAGAAATCACGATGACAACGCAGTCGCGCTCATGTTGCGCTAAATGCTCGAGCACCTCATAGCCGTCCATTACCGGCATATTCAGATCAAGCAGCAACAATTGCGCTTCGCCATTTTCGATTCGCTGCAGCGCTTGTTCGCCGTGTTCTGCTTGATATACCGTTGCATCCCAATCCTTGGGTAAACTTTTTATCAGCTGTTTGCGCGCCATCCGTGAGTCATCACACAGGGTCACCTTCAACGTCATTTGTTTAGCCTTTGGTCATTAAACTGCAAATGGATATTTGATTGGCGGATGATGTTGATAGCCCTCAATCGAGAAGTCGTCTTTCGTCACCCACGTCTCAATATCCTGCAGCGTTTTAATATCGGGATTGATATGCAGTTGTGGCGATGGATACGGCTCCCGCTTTAGTTGCACATCGCGCATCAGCTCAAGTTGATTCTCGTAAATATGCGCGTTGACGATTTTATGAAACACTTTACCGGGTTTATGCCCTGTAATGCGCGCCATCAGCGCCAGCAAAACAAAACATTGAATCTGATTAAAATTAAGCCCCAAAGGAACGTCGCAACTGCGTTGATACGAGGTTAAGTAGAGCTTACCCCCGAGCAGCGAAAAGGTATGCGTATGCATGCACGGTCGCAAGCAGCCCATTTCCAGTTCACCGGGATTATAAAAAGTGACAATCTCACCCCTATCATCCACGCCTTGTGTTAAATCATCGACCACCTTTTGCAATTGGTCAAACTGACTGCCGTCGGGACGCTGCCAAGCACGTCCTTGCACACCATACACTCGCCCCATATGGTCTGTGCCTTTGCGGTGGGGGTTGGCAAGCCAACTCGGGTTTTCATTGGCGTTAGCATTCCACGTATTACAGCCAATATCACGAAACTGTGCAGCGCTGTCATAGCCGCGCAAATACCCTAATAATTCAGCAATAGCCGCT
>NZ_DEYI01000091.1:0-42190 GCF_002364475.1 Idiomarina sp. UBA3162 | reverse complement strand
TCAGCAATAGCCGCTTTATAATAGCTTTTACGTGTTGTGATAATGGGAAATTGATTATGCTCAACATCGTACTCTAAATCGGCATTAATGACGGTCAAACAGTTGATACCTGTGCGCTCATTATGAACCCACTCACCTTCATCGATGATGCGTTGGCACAGTTGAAGATATTGTTTCATTATCGGCCTATGTTTTGCTGCTGTTTTTGTGCGCGTAAATCAGTAACCCCACACCCAAGACGATCATCGGAATCGTAAGCCATTGTCCCATGGACATCCCGAGCGAGAGCAAACCAAGGTGTGCGTCGGGCTCGCGGAAAAACTCGACGGTGAAGCGCGCCACGCCATATCCTAATAAGAATAAGCCACTGACTGCACCCGTTCCACGCGGTTTACGCTGGAACCACCACAATAATGCAAATAATAGTAATCCTTCTAAAACCGCTTCGTAAAGCTGCGAAGGATGCCGCGGCACCGGTCCACCCGATGGAAAAATCATTGCCCAGGGTACATCAGTCGCACGTCCCCATAGCTCGCCATTAATGAAGTTACCCATGCGTCCGAAAAACAATCCCATGGGCACGAGCGGCGCAATCATATCACCCACGGCTAAAAACTGACGCTGCGTCACGCGGGCGTACAAGTACATCGCCGCGATCACACCGAGCAATCCGCCATGGAACGACATACCACCTTCCCAGACTCGGAATAAATACACTGGATCGGCGATAAACAGATCGAAGTGATAAAAAATCACATAACCAATACGGCCGCCTATCAGCACGCCCAGGAAACACCAAAAGATAAGGTCAGAAAATTTATCGCGGGTCCAATCGGGCGAACGTTCCGCTTGTCGACCACCCCACCATAATGCAAAAGCAAAACCGAGTAGGTACATCACGCCATACCAATGTATGGCAAGTGGACCAATGCTAAATAACACAGGATCGATATTGGGAAACTGCATGTATTCGTTCAGTGGCACTGCCAACTCCTTAGAAAAATATCAGTTTTATAGCCACCACAATCAGAAAGATTGCAAATATACGGCGTAACAATTTAACTGGCAGACTGTGTGCTAACTTGGCACCTAAGGGTGCACAGAGTACCGATGCAATAGAAATCGTCAGCCAAGCGGGTACATGAATAATACCCAAAGCGCCGTGCGCCACGCCGGAAATATAGCCTTTAATTACAAAGATAAACACCGCGCTACAGCCGATAATAAAGCTACCTAACGATGAGATGGCGATAGCTTGCCGAACCGAGAGTCCGCAACGCTGCAAAAAGGGAACTGTCAACGCGCCGCCGCCAATCCCCACTAAACCCGATATCACACCGATGATAGTCGACCCCAAACTCAGCCAGCGCTGCTTGATTCGCCCGGTCTGTGCTTTTTGAGCGGCGGGCGGCATCGCCATTCGGACAGCCAGTACCACCAGTACCGTTGAAAAGAACACTTTTAACCAATGAGGGTCAATGGCGGTGACTAAGAACGCCCCGACCATGGCGCCAACCGACAGCCCCGGCAACACTCTGACAACCCAGAAGCGTTCTTGTAGCCCCGAGCGATAATGACTATACGCAGCGCTAGCAGTGGTCATGCAAATAGTGGCGAGACTCGTCGCAATGGCGGTTGGCATCACTAACGCAGGATCGATTCCTAATTTAGGTGCTAAGTAAACGATGAGCGGAACAATCACCAAGCCGCCACCAATACCGAGTAATCCCGCGAGTGTTCCTGCGAATACACCGCCGACTAAACACCATACAATGACTGTTAAATCCATCGGCTACTTCCCTGCACGCACGAAGCCACCTAAGCCCATGCTTTCCATTTTCTCGGAGATCATACTTCTTACTTGTTCTGGTCGGCGCGCTTGGAGCGCTTTAGCCAACATGACCTGTAATGTGCTCGAACGCACATTGCGTAAAATCCAGCGCACTCGATCGATGTTATAGCTGTTCATACTCAATTGGCGATAACCCATTGCAACAAGCAGCAGCGCACCGCCCGGATCACCGGCAAGTTCTCCGCAAACACTGACCGGCTTGCCGAGCTCTTCGCAACGTCTTGCAATTTCATCCAAGCTTGCTAATACCGCAGGATGATAGGCATCATAAAGACTCGCTACACGGCGGTTATTGCGGTCGACAGCCAATAAATATTGCGTTAAATCGTTACTACCCACCGAAAAGAAGTCCACTTTACTCGCAAGCATCGGGAGTTGATAAATCGCTGCGGGGACCTCAATCATGACACCCAGTTGCGGTTGGAATAAATTAACGCCCACTGCGCAGCCTTGCTCTTCGGCCACTTCAAAATAGGCCTGTTTGAGCAGCCGAGACGCCTCTTCAACCTCACTTACGCTGGTAATCATTGGTAACAAAATACGCAAGTTACTGCGTCCGATACTAGCGCGCAGCATCGCGCGCACTTGTACGAGGAATATCTCAGGATGGTCTAACGTGAGTCGAATACCGCGCCAGCCGAGGAACGGGTTATCCTCTTGTAACTGCAAGTACGGTAAGGGCTTATCGCCGCCTACATCTAAAGTACGCATGATCACCGGCTGGTCGGGGAAGTAATCTAATACCTCCTTGTACATCTCGACTTGTTCATCTTCCGTGGGCAACTGGTCGCGCATCATGAAGGGGATTTCAGAACGGTATAACCCCACGCCATCAATATTTAAGTGACGCAGGTACTCTTGGTGGATATCAAGCCCTAAATTGAGGTGCAGACTCACCCGCTGCCCATCTTCCGTCTGTGCGGGCAGGTGGGCGTGCTCGGCAACAATCGACTTGAGTTCTTCTTCCTCATCGGCGAGATGCTGATATTGCTCGCGTACTTGTGGCGGTGGGTTGATATACACTTCGCCCGTGTAGCCATCCACGATAAGTACTTTCTCGGAAAAATAATGCAGCTCAATATCATCAACGCCTAAGACTGCGGGAATCCCCATACTGCGCGCCATAATAGCGGCATGCGAGTTGCTTGAGCCACGTAACGAAATAATCCCAGCAATCTTGGCACGCGGGAGTTCTGCCAACATCGAAGCGGTTACTTCATCGGCGACCAGTATACCTTGTTCGGGGAACTCACGTCGTTTGCGTTGGCGCTGTTGTAGGTGCATTAACACGCGTTGGCCGATATCGCGAACGTCTGTCGCTCGCTCGCGCAAGTAGGAATCCTCTAGCGCTTCAAACTGATCAACAAACTCCTCGACCACATGTTTTAAAGCTGTTTGAGCGCGCCAGCCCTGGCCGATCATTTCTTCCACCGCGCTCCCCAGACTTGCCGCGTCGAGCATGCCTTGATAGACATCGAATATTGCCAAGGTGTCGTCTGGTACCTGGCCATACATACGCTCAGCCAGCTGTTTTAACTCAGCACGCGTACGCGCCACCGCTTGTCGGAACTTGCGTACTTCATGTCGCGGACGATCAGTTTTTTGTGGGGATACTTCTTTTAGGCTCACTTCAGGGCGCGCGACAAACGCATCACCGATTGCCACTCCAGGTGAACCGGGTAAGGCTTGGATACTATGCACCCAAGGCGAGTGCTCGTCGGTCAGTAACCCTTTGGTGTTAGCGTGTGCAATGACTACTGACAATTGGGCTGCTAATGTGACAACAAATGCTTCTTCTTCACGCGTAAAGTGCCGTGCTTGGCTTTGGTGCACGACAATAATGCCTAACACCTTACGACGATGAATGATTGGCGCAGCTAACAGTGCACGGTATTGAGATTCATTGGTGTCTAGCAGTTCTTTGTTAGCTGGGTGGTTACTGATATCGGCAATGTTCAGTGGCTCTTCACGCTGCGCGGCGAGCGAGATAATACCGTCGCCAAAATCGACCCGAATGGGGTCGCCTGAGGCATCAGCAAGGCCATCACTGGCTGCCATCACATACTGATGCGCCTGCGCATCCGCTAAGAACACACTGCAGCTGTCGGTCTCAAGTGCGGCTCGCACTTGAGACACCATCGTACGAAGCGCTAGCTGAAAATCAGCCGCTTTATTTACACTTTCGACGATTCGCTGCAGAGTGACCAGCATCATTAACGCTTCCGTCTATTAGAACGGCCATGGCGACCATGGCGGCTCGAGGTCTTGGTGTTGTTCAGGCTGGGCATTGCATACGCAGCGAACTCTCTCATTACGCGACGGTAAACGTCACGCTTAAACGATACGACCTGACGCACGGGGTACCAAAAACTGACCCATCGCCAACCATCAAATTCCGGGTGTCCGGACTGTAGAACGTCGACATCTTCTTCGCGACACTTAAGTTTCAACAGAAACCACTTTTGTTTCTGTCCAACACACATGGGCCGTTGTTCCCGCCGAATCAACCGTTTAGGTAAACGGTAGCGGAACCAGTGACGGCTGGTGTACAGAATTTCTACCTGCTCTGGCTTAAGACCGACTTCTTCCCAAAGTTCTCGGTACATTGCCTGTTCAGGGGTCTCACCATCGTCAATACCGCCCTGCGGAAATTGCCAGCTATGCTGATTAATACGGCGAGCCCAAAATACCTGCCCATGCCCGTTACAGATGACGATTCCTACGTTTGCCCGGAATCCTTCAGCATCTATCACGCGAGCATCCTCAATTATTCTTTGATAAAGTGATTCTTCCATAAAGGGCGACTTGGAGCAAATCAAATGCGTTTCCCTGTATCGGCGCCGCAGTCGATTGAAGAGCTATTACAGCGCGCACATCAGCTTACCGGACAATCATTCGCTCAGTTAGCGGATGCTGCGGATTTAGTGATGCCGAACGATCTTAAACGAGACAAGGGTTGGGTCGGCATGATGTTGGAGCAACATTTAGGCGCGAGTGCCGGCTCGAAACCTTTACAAGACTTTCCGGAGCTGGGTGTAGAACTCAAGACACTGCCAGTGGATGCGCATGGTCAACCATTAGAAACCACCTTTGTCTGTGTCGCCCCCTTGGTTAATACCTCTGGGTTGAACTGGTTGAATAGCAACGTACGTAATAAGTTAAGCTGTGTGTTGTGGTTACCGATCGATGGGCGTCGAGCGGTACCCTTGGCACAGCGTGTGGTCGGCCAGCCGTTTTTGTGGCGCCCCACAGCAGAACAGGAGCTTGCCTTGCAACGTGATTGGGAGGAGCACATGGATCGTATTGCACTCGGTGAAGTGGAGGCCATCACTGCACGGCAAGGCGAATTTTTACAGATTCGCCCCAAAGCAGCGGATGGACGAGCACTGACCGATGCGGTGGGCCCAGATGGTCAAATTATTCAAGTGCGTCCGCGTGGCTTTTATCTTAAAAAAACGTTCACACGGGCCATACTAGAGCAGGTGTTTAATGCAGTTTAATGTCACTCCACAAGCCAAACGAAATGCCATCAGCTTTTGTGCCATAGCCGTTGGCCTTATCGCATTGTTAGTATTTATGCATTTAATCCGCGATGATATCCCAGTTGGCATTTCCGTGGTTCTAGGCGCCGCGGCGGGAATCCTGTTGTTACTGGGTATCGGGAAACTCATTGAACCTCCTGTTTCACTGGTGATTACGCCCGATACGATTCGCTACATTCACCGCAAGGGCGAGTGGCAGTTGGACTGGGATAATGTGGTGCGCTTTGATGTTCCGCGCGTACATCGATTGATGGATTTAGAAGACGCGCCTTTTCTCGGCTTTCGGGTTTATAACAATGACGCCATACTACAATCGATTTCACCCCGCTTGGCCTCTGCCATCTTATTCGAACAGCGCCAGTTAATGACGATGGCGCTGCGCCATGAACGACCCGATCAAGCCGATTACAGCGAATACTTTGATATTCCCGAGCGGTTTGTCAGTTCGGAAGGTCGCGTTTATAAAGGGCTTATCGCTGTCTTTGGCCGACGTATGGAGCAAATGCGCGAATTACTGGGCTATGATCTCTACGTCAGCGCAAACGCACTCGATAGAGATATCTATGAATTCAAAGGTCATCTGCAGCGGCTACAAGCATCGCGCCAAGAAGCCAAACAACGAGGTGGTAATTAGCGCTTCAAACTTTCGAAATCGGGGATGGTGTAGGCTTCCACTTCGGGTTTTTGGAACAAATAACCTTGCATCAATTCAACGCCGTTGTATTTCAGGTAGTAGTATTCATCGATGGTCTCAATACCTTCCGCCACGAGCGTAATACCGAGCTCTTCGGCGGCGCGCTGAACGGCAGCGAATAACGCTTTTTTAATGCGATCTTCGTGAATATTGCGGATTAGCTTCATATCGATTTTCAACAAATCCGGCTGAAAGTCAGCTAACAGGTTGAGTCCCGCATAACCCTCGCCGAAATCATCAATCGCGGTCAGAAAGCCGTGCTCGCGATAGGTCTTAAATACATCGACCAACAAGCTGTGATTTTCGACTTTCTCGTGCTCCGTCACTTCGAAAATAATATTCTCGCGTGGCAAGCCTGTCTTTCGCGCTGTTTTAAGCGTTTGTGCTAAACAGGTTTCTGGCTCGTAAATCGCGTTCGGCATGAAATTGATACTGACTTTTGACGGTAGTTGTATACGTGCTGCAGTTTCAATCGCCGTCATACGACAGGTTTGGTCAAACGTGTATTTATTAGACTCATTCACACGCGACAGTACTTCGCCCGCGCCTTCACCGTTCGCGCCGCGCACCAGCGCCTCAAAAGCAAACACGTCGCTGTTATGCACGTTAACGATTGGCTGAAAAGCCATTTTGATGTCAAAGCCTAATTCAGACTGACAATCACATGATGGGCAAGCCGCCATGATTATATTCCTCGTATCAATTGTTTGTCGCGTGATCTAAGGTAACGCAAATGAAGCTAATTTTGATCAACATGTAAATGATGATTTAGAAACAAAATTTTCTTGCCTTTATTTATATTTAGTGTAATTAAGCGCTGCGAATATCGAATGGAGAAATGAATGGAAGTTTTAGGTTGGAAGGAATGGGGTCGGTTACCTGATATTGGTATTGATGCGATTCATATGAAAGTCGATACTGGTGCCAAAACGTCGTGCTTACATGCGTTTAAATTAGAGCCGTTTGAAAAGGATGGACAGCCATGGCTGCGCGTGTTTGTGCACCCCCATCAAGACAGTCTAGAAGAACATATTTTTGAAGCACCTATTCATGACCAGCGTGAAGTGACCGACTCGGGTGGTCACACAGAAGTGCGTTATGTGATTCGCACCCGACTCTGTTTGGGCGCGTTTGAGGGCCCGATTGAATTGACCCTAACTAATCGTGACACGATGAAGTTTCGTATGTTACTTGGTCGACAAGCCATGCGTAAGCGTTTTATGGTAAACCCTGAATTAGCTCATCAACTAGGAGAGCGCACATGAGAATCGCCATTCTATCCCGTAATTCAAAACTCTACTCTACACGCCGATTAGTCGAAGCGGCTAAAGCACGGGGTCATGAGGTCGATGTGCTGAATCCATTGAGCTGTTACATGAACATCAACGCGCGTGAGTCATCGATCCATAAACACGGTGTAGAGCTACCTTACTACGATTGTGTGATTCCACGTATCGGTGCTTCTGTTACCTTTTATGGTACTGCCGTATTGCGTCAGTTCGAGATGATGGGCACCTACCCGTTAAATGAGTCTGTTGCTATTTCTCGTAGTCGCGACAAACTGCGTTCGTTGCAATTACTATCACGCAAGGGCATCGGCTTACCCACCACGGGCTTCGCGAGTCAGCCTCAGGATATTCCGGATTTAATCGATATGGTCGGCGGTGCACCGTTGGTGATCAAACTTCTTGAGGGCACGCAAGGTATCGGTGTCGTGTTAGCAGAAACCCGCCAAGCTGCTGAAAGTGTCATTGAAGCATTTATGGGCTTGCAGTCCAACATCATGGTGCAGGAATACATTCGCGAAGCAGGCGGTGCCGATATTCGCTGCTTTGTTATTGGCGATAAAGTGATCGCGGCAATGAAACGCCAAGCCAAAGAAGGTGAGTTTCGCTCGAACTTGCACCGTGGTGGCAGCGCGTCATTAATTAAATTGACGCCTGCTGAACGCGCTACTGCAGTCAAAGCGGCTAAAACAATGGGTCTGAATGTTGCAGGTGTCGACTTATTGCGTTCTAACCACGGTCCGTTGGTGATGGAAGTTAACTCATCACCGGGTCTTGAAGGAATCGAAGCAGCAACCGAAAAGGATGTTGCGAGTCAGATCATTACCTTTATGGAGAAAAATGCCAAAGCTCACAAAACACGCACCAAGGGTCGCGGCTAATGGCAGCAAGAAAGCCGCGTATGGCGGTCTTTGAATTAGCTGGCTGTCGTGTTGAGCCAGGCAGTCACCAACATGTGCGGTTACCCGCTGCGCGACTCTATAACGACGCACCTCTTGACTTGCGAGTCGATGTATTCCATGGCGTCAAGCCGGGACCGGTGCTATTACTGAGTGCTGCTATCCATGGTGATGAGCTTATTGGCATCGAAATTTGCCGACAGATCATACAACGTATAAATCCACTCGAGCTTGCAGGCACCTTAATTGTGGTGCCCATCGTCAACCTGTTTGGATTTATTCAGCAATCGCGCTACCTTCCCGACCGTCGTGATTTAAATCGTTGCTTCCCGGGGTCGGAGCGAGGCGCACTAGGTTCGCGTATTGCCCACCTGTTCAATGAAGAATTAGTGCAAAAAGCCTCGCACATTGTCGACCTGCACACCGGGGCGATCCACCGCAGCAACTTGCCACAAATCCGCGTTGATATCGATAACGCGCAGGCACTCGCTATGGCGAAAGCCTTTGGCTCACCCGTGATTCTCAACTCAAAAGAGCGCGACGGGTCATTGCGCGCATTGGCAAATAGCCTGGATATACCGCTTATTTTATATGAAGCGGGCGAGGCACTGCGCTTTGATGACGCGTCAATTAATTCAGGCGTTGTCGGCGTCATTAACGTCCTTAAACATCTGAAGATGCTCAAAGGACGACGCCAAGGTCGCCGTATATCACCGGTTATCTCCAGTCGCTCGACTTGGGTTCGTGCCGAGAAAGATGGTTTAGTGCTTAGGAAAGTCGAACTGGGCCAAACGGTACAACCTGATCAAGTGTTGGCACACATTGCGAGCCCTCATGGTGACGATGTGGACGTGATCACTTCACCGGTTCCGGGCATTATCATTGGCTGTACTAACATTCCAGTCGCAAATGAAGGTGAAGCCTTATTCAATATCGCACAATTTGAGTCAGATAGTTTAGAAGAGGCCACCGATATCATTGACTCATTCACTGAAACGTATGAATAACAGCAACACGACTTTGATCGACTTTGAACAAGGTTTGCGTCACTGCGATCAGCAAACGGCTACCTACCGTGCCGTATTACAGGCGTTCTATGAACAATACACGCAGACCGCATTGTTGGATGCAACGACCTCCGATGAGGCGATTTATCACCAGCTGCACTCGCTAAAAGGATTGAGCGCCACGATTGGTGCTCAACCACTCAGCGACTTGGCAGCCGACCTGTTTAAAAACTGGACAACTGTAGATAAATCGAAAAGAAACGCGGCATTAGCCGATTTACAAGTACAGTTAGACGCGGTACTTGTAACCATCAACCAACACTTAACGCAAAATATCTGATCAAATTTCGGGCAATCTTTCTTATTTTTCGTTATTATCTGCCGATATAACAATAACAATAGACATTCGAATAAAGTGTTATGGCAGAGTCCGACAAAGCGATACAGTTCGAACGCTCCGGCGACGATGTTTACGTCAGTATTTTAAAATCGACTGACGGTATCGACGCGGGCAAGATTAAGACGGCCTTTGAGATGAGTCGTTTTGCTGACGCTTTGCTGGTAAACGATAACGCTTTTAACCAAATCGCCAATAATTTCATACAGTGGCAAGGCAAAGAACACTCCTCCTCCAGTCATTACAATGAACGCGTAGCCACGCTCGAAGATGCCCAGTTGTATGTTGTTATCAGCGATGACCACATGACAGCGACTATTAGTTGTGACGCAGCCCGCGGTGGCGAGCCCATCAAGCGACAAGATATTTTAGAGGCATTGAAAGCCGCAGGTGTTGTCGCAGGTATTAAACGTAAAATGGTCGATAAGGTCATTAGTCACTCACTCAAAGTTGAGCCTGGTAGTAATTTTGAAGCCACCATTGCACGCGGTGTAACAGCAAAAAATGGCGACAATGCTTGGTTCGAACGGCTTGTTGATGACGCTCGGCAACGTGTGTTACAGCCACAAGAACGTGAAGATGGTACGGTCGACATGCGTGATTTAGGTGAGCAGATTACCGTTCTTGAGGGCGACCCATTACTCAGGAAGCATCCACCGACCCGAGGCCGTCAAGGCACGACCGTAAAGGGAGATGTGATTGAGGCCATCGACGGTGAAGATGCTGAAATGATACCCGGCGAAGGCACACGTATTGCTGATGATGATCCGATGCTGATTGTTGCCGAACGTACAGGGATGCCATGGTTTACCCATAATTCCGCCAATGTTGACGATGTGCTGACGTTGAAAACCGTGGATGTATCGACGGGTCACGTAAAATTTAAAGGCAGTGTAATTGTTACCGGTAACGTCACTGAGGGTATGCGCGTGGAGTGCACAGGTGATATCACGGTGGCAGGCTACGTTGATTCTGCACAGCTCTACGCCGGTGGAAGTATTACCGTGCGTAAGGGATGTATTGGTCATATTTCTTCTGAAGATGAAGAGCGCTTGCAAGCCGACGAAGCCTATATCCCACACTTATCGTCAAAAATGGATGCCGGCGCTTCAATTTGGTGTGCCTATGCACAGTATGCTTTTTTAGAATGTAAGCAATCACTTACTATCGACCGTCAACTGACGCATTGTCATGTCAAATGTACCGGAGAAGCCTTCATTGGTGGTCAAGATACCATTGCCCGCGGCAAAGTGATTGGAGGTACCTTCGAAACCTGCGCTAATGTTTCTGCGGGTCAACTCGGTGCTCGAGCGGGTACGCTCACACGTTTTTTACTTTCGGTCCCACCGCCAATGCCCAGTGACTTACAAGCGCTAACCGACTTATACCGCCAGTTACGCGTGACCACTCATAGTTTGAAGCGCATTAAATTGGGCTTACAGCGCTGCAATTCACTGGCCAATAATGAACAGCAAAAGTCACTCAAACAGTCCTTACGAACGGCGGCCCATAATGAGCTCAACCACATGCGTAGCGTACAAAATGACCTCAAAGTGATGCGCGCGTCATTAAAAAACCACCCTACGTTGAGAATTGTCGCCGCAAAAGAGGTCTTTCCTGGTGTTCAGTTAGAGCATGAGCGCAAAAAACTGCGCATGAAGGAGCATCGGGGTGGTACACTGTTACTATTGAAAGATCACGAACTTAGAATGGATATCCTACGATAGCTTATGGCCGTTCAATCGACCTCTGATGCTGTTGCGCGCCTACTCAGTAGACATAGTGATGCCAGTTGGCTTGCTACTCCGCGCGATAAACGCCTTGTCATTCATCCCGATGGTAGTCAGCTCGCGCCCTTTTTCGAACATGCGTGGTGTCTGCATGTTGGTCATGTACAACACTACAGTCACGGCGTATGCCAAGCCAAAGCGCCGACTCTTGCGCACTACGAGCTTATTTTGTTGGTGGTAGCGAAAGAGCAAGCACTTAATCAGTGGCTGCTACAACAAATCGCGCAACAAGCACCTCAGGCGGCTATTCTCATCGTTGGAGAAAAGCGCGGTGGTGTGACAAGCTTGGTAAAGAAGTTACCCGCAGGTTATGCGACAGCCAAGAAGCTTGCTTCAGGCAACCATTGCCAGTTATTCGAAACACGGCTAGTCGAGTCACATGCGACTCAAATCGAAGACACCGCACTCCCCTCGTTTGAAGTCACGTGGCGGGGTATCCAAGCTCACTTTGACACACTCCCCGGAGTATTCAGTCAAGGTCGCCTAGACCCAGGCACAGCATTATTGCTTGAGCACATACCCGACGATTGTCGCGGCAAGGTGCTCGATTTTGCCTGTGGCAGTGGTGTTATCGGTGGTTTAGTTAAGCGTAAATATAATGTCGAGATCGTTGCTTCGGATGTTAATCCGATGGCCATTGCCAGCACCCAAATGAACTGGCAAGCGCTCGGGGTTGAAGGTCAGATTATGCTGGCAGACGGCTTGCCGCAACTAGACGCAGGCGGATTCGACTGGATTCTCAGTAACCCCCCTTTCCATACCGGCTTACGCACTGATTACGATATCGGCGAACAGTTTATTCAACAGGCGTATCGACAGTTGCGTAAAGGTGGTGAGTTGATGATTGTCGCTAACCGCTTTTTACCCTGGCCTGAACACATGCAACGCGTTTTTGGTCATTGCCATGAAGTCGCCGACGATGGCAAATTTAAAGTCTTAAGAAGCAAGCGTTTAAGTTGAATATACAATTCTTCACGTTGAATTTGCATAGATTTGGATGCACACTCATTAACCATTTGATAACATAGACTAAACAAGATAACAAAGTCGTCCACGCGTCATAATAATGCAGACCATTTCGCTCAAAAGAGGCCTCATTTACATTGTACTGTTGATTACCACTGTCGCTTTGGCAATTGGTTTCAGTATCAATCTATTTAGTCAGGTCAGTCAGTATCGCCAAGCACTTTTAGATCGTAGTGAATCAGATGCCCGCATGATCGCCGCTCACGCGGTGCAAAATTTGGCGTTTAGCGACAATACAGCCGAGCAACGTCGACTCGCAACACTCAGTAATAATCAATTTATTCAACATGTTCATATTTATAAGATCGACACCGTCAGTGGTGATCTAAGCTTTTTCTCGAGTTATAACAAAGAAGGGTTAGCCCCGATTCCTGCCAAGTTTGCGCAAATAGAGCGCCTTTCGGAGCCTCGTTTACAAGCCGATTACATTGAAGTCGCACAAGCTATTCAACTCGATGGCCAGGTTGTCGGCTATGTTTATTTGCGCGCCAGCAGCGACGAATTACGCTTGTTTAAGCTTCGTTCGCTGGCCGTAGCCGCTACGGTATTCGTGCTCACCTTACTAATCTGCGCACTACTGACATTGCGCCTGCGCCGGATACTGAGCCAGCCGTTGGATCGCATTGTAGATATCGTTTCACAGATTTCGCGCAACAAGGATTACGGCTTACGGTTACCTGAATCTCGCGTGAACGAATTTAATGAGCTCGGCAACGCGCTCAATATTATGCTTGAGCGCGTGCAGCATCATATTTTGCGTCAGCAAAAGGCCGAGCGCGAAGCTAGCCAACTCAATGCCGAACTCGAACAGCAGGTGACGCAGCGGACAAAAGCCTTGCGCGAATCGAACCAAGAGCTACTCACCACGCTTGAACAGCTACACAAGTATCAAGGTCAACTCGTTGAGTCAGAAAAAATGGCCTCGCTCGGTGATATGGTTGCCGGTGTCGCGCACGAGGTGAATACTCCTATCGGACTCTCAGTGACTGCCTCGACGCTATTGCAAGACAAATTAGCGGTTATGCGTGAGAAGTTCGATGAAAAGCGCATCTCCACGAATGAGTTCGCGCGCTTCTTAGAGGATTGTGATGAAAACTTATCGATTATCTATCGCAACTTAAACCGCGCTGCAGATTTGGTCACCAGCTTTAAGCAAGTCGCGGTTGACCAGTCCTCCGAAGTTGATCGCGCGATCGATATTGAACAGTTTATGCGCGACATGCTGATTTCGGTAAAGCCTCGACGTCTCAACGCCGAGCATTTTCCAATTAACATTGAGTATGCCCCCGGTCTGTGTGTGGTCACTAAACCGGGCCCACTGAATCAGATTTTAATCAATTTGGTGACTAACTCAATGATGCATGGCTTTGATAATCGCGATAACGGCCAAGTGGATATTTTATTTGAACGTCGCGACAACGAATTAGAAATTACTTACCGAGACAATGGTCGAGGTGTACCTCATGACATTGGCAAGAAAATTTTTGACCCCTTTGTTACCACCAAGCGAGGCTCGGGTGGCAGTGGCTTAGGCTTGCACCTCGTCTACAACTTGGTTACTCAAGTATTAGGGGGGCAAATACACTTTTTCAGCGAGCTTAATCATGGGGTCGAATTTATAGTTCGTTTTCCTGTTAAATCGTGCGAAAATCAAACTTAATCTGGGTTTTTGTTGAAAATTTTTGAACAAAAGTCATAATGTGGCATCAATAGGACTGTATTCAGTACTTTTCAATTCGTCACTCGAACTAATTGCTAGGAACGCACTGCTTTATGAACGCCAGACTTTTAATTGTTGAAGATGAGGTGGTTACTCGCCAAACATTAACGCGACTCTTTCAGCAAGAAGGCTATGAAGTATTTGACGCTGCTGACGGCTTGCAGATGGAAAATATCATGCGCCAAGAGCGTATCGACGTCGTTATTATGGACGTTAACTTACCGGGTAAAAACGGTTTAGAGCTCGCAGAGTCTTTACGCGAACGAGATAACATTGGCCTTATCTTCTTAACCGGAAGAGACAGCGAAGATGATCGATTACTGGCCCTAGAACTCGGCGCCGACGATTATCTGATTAAACCTTATAACCCGAAAGAACTGACAATTCGTGTGCGTAACTTGTGCCGTCGCATTGAGTCCTCACGTTCGAGCAGTCCTGTAGATAACGACAGTGTTCAGTTTAACTTTCACGGTTGGCGTCTAAACAGCGATAGCCGGTGCCTCTACTCTCCGGATAATCAGATGTTCAGACTACCTAAGAGCGAATATCGTGCATTAGAGCTGTTTCTGACCAACCCGGGTCGCATTCTTGATCGCGAAACGTTAGTGAAGCGTATGTTGGATCGTGAGTTACGTCCAAATGACCGTACGGTTGACGTTGCGATTCGTCGTATTCGTCGTCACTTTGAATCGCACCCAGAAACGCCTAATTTGATCACGACTATTCACGGTGAAGGCTACCGCTTTATTGGTGAAGTTGAGCAAGAGTCTCAGTGAGACTGCTGCTCTAGCCAAGCTTGAATTTGCTGGCGGTGTGGGATCACACTGTCAGCCCAATTCACCAACCACTGTTCGGCTTTCGGCCAGTCCCACTGTTTCTTCTCTAGATCTTCCATATAAACTGCAAGTGACTTGAGCCCCACAGAGCGGCAGGCGCCTTTGACCTTGTGCGCTTGCGAACGCAAGGCGGCCTCGTCTTTATTTTTAGCCGCTTCATGAAGTAAACTCGCATACCCTTGAATCACCTTGTCAAAAGTCTGTAGGCTTAGCTCTAGTCCTTCTTTACCCAGCGATTGGTAATATTGCTGCAGCAATTCGGTATCGAGTACATCAGAATTTGTCATATCTTATCCATTCTAAATCTAAAACCTTATCCTGTGCGTAATCGTACATTGAGTCAACCGATACCTTTAATCGGTTTTATTTGATTAATTTTTAGCTTCGGGAATGAAATGATCCCCCTATCTAAGATATACTACTGGACTTGAAGTTTATGCTTGATAAATTGAAGAAAGAGCGGAGTTCCAAACGAATGCCGAACAGTATGCCCGATGTAGCTAACCAAACGCAGGCCCAGACTGAGGGGACCTTGGATTGGGTTGGCATGAGCAATATCGAAGTACCTATTATGGTTGCAGCGTCTGATGCTTCCGAGCGTCCTGTTGCAGCTCACGTTGAAGCTTTTGTTAACCTAAAAGATCCAAAAGCCAAAGGCATTCACATGTCTCGCCTTTATCTTCTTTTAGATCAGCTATCGACTGAGGGTGAATTAAGTCATGCTTCCCTGAAGCAATTGTTGCGCGACTTTATTGAGAGCCACCAAGACATCAGCGACCGTGCATTTATAAAATTCGATTTTGACTACCATTTACGCCGCGAATCATTGATTAGTCGCAAAAAAGGTTGGAAAGCGTATCCAGTGAGTTTAACTGGGCGTTACGACGAAGGTCATTTGAACCTCGAGTTAGCCGTCGATGTACCCTACTCTTCAACTTGTCCTTGTTCAGCGGCATTGGCGCGTCAGTTAATTCAAGAGGCGTTCGACGAGAAGTTTGCTGGTCAGGATAGCGTTGATAAAGCGACCATTCATCAGTGGTTAGGTAGTACTGAGGGTATTGTTGCGACGCCACATAGCCAGCGGTCCACAGCGCAGGTTAAAGTTGCATTGAGCGATAGTGTTGAAGAATTCCCTATTGTGGCGCTCGTAGATGCTATTGAAGATGCGCTTAAGACCCCTGTTCAAGCCGCCGTTAAGCGTGAGGATGAACAAGAATTTGCACGCCTCAACGGACAAAACTTGATGTTTTGTGAGGACGCATCGCGCCGTCTGCAACACAAGCTTAACCAGATGCCTATTTTTGAAGATTTCTGGGTTCGCGTGAACCATTACGAGTCGTTGCATGCGCACGACGCTGTCAGTGTCACCACGAAAGGCGTCAAAGGTGGTTATAGTTCGTAAATCGAGCAGACACCGCGATATAAGAAAAAGCTTGGCAAATCGCCAAGCTTTTTTGTTTTTGGCACACTAGTTGCAACACATATCTCAACAAATCATCCGTCAAACTTTTGTTGAGGTGTCACGATGGAAATTATTCTTTTATTGTTCGTTGGTGTATTAATCGCTGTTGCTGTTATTGCTAGCCGTATGTCGGAAAGCTACGTGCCTTATCCTTATAAGATGAAAGATGTTACGTTTTGTTCGGCTCAAGAAGCACAGTTCCTTACCTTGCTCGATAAAGCCGTCAGTGACGATTTTAGGATTTTCACCAAAGTGCGTCTAAGCGATATCGTAGCGGTCAAAAGCGGTCTATCTCGAGCCGCTCAGAAAGATGCGCAAACTAAAGCAAGCCACCGTATTCTTGACTATGTACTGTGTGATATCGAGACGATGGAAATTAAGGCGGTTATTGAGCTTGAACCTGCCTCACCACAACTGAATCAGCAAAAGCGCAACCTATTTTTGAAGAATGCGTTAGCGGCCGCAGGCCTTCCATTTTTGCGCTTTAAAGCACAACCAGGTTACCGCGTTGCTGAACTGAATCAGTACATTCACGCCAAGATCCAACAAGCAGAGCACATTAAAGCGGCCGTCCCCGGTGGTAATAAAGCGCAGCCACAAGCGACGACCCACACCGGAAAACAAAACGAAGAATCGCCTATTGCAGCTTAAAGTAGACTCTGTAAAACTGCGATAATGGACACTCAATATCTGCAGTGGTTTTACCACCCCATCGTACTTGCAACATTAGCGCTCGTTCTCGAGCGCTTTTTTTCGTTACCGGAACAATGGCACCCACTGACTATTTTCCGCCTATTTGCCAAATTTCTGACAGACAAGGTATGCCACCCAGAGCACGGCGCGACACAGCAAACCCTTGCTGGCGCCTTATTAATGGGCTTATTGTTAGTTATCTGTCTAACGCCTGTAATTGTCATTCAAATGAGTGCCGAGTTACATCAACTCACGGCAACGATATGGCTTTGGTTTGCGATAAAGTATAAGCGAACCTATGACCTTACAAAACTCGCCGCCCGTGCACTTAACAAGGGGCAAAAACGTGCCGCACGCGCTATTATCAGGCGCTGTGTTGCTTATGATTGCGAGCAGTTAAGTCCACTTGGTTTAGCTAAGGCGGTTTTAGAAGTTCGACTACGCATACTTTTGGTCAACGTGTTAGCGCCGCTTTTCACCTGGTATATAGCCGGCTCTACCGCCGCACTGGGGGTTCGCTTAATTATTGAGTGTTATCATTTATGGCCACAAGCGGCGCCCCGATATCGGTTCTTTGGTATGTCGTCGCAGTGGTTGTATAACACTATCGAGACTCTCATTTTGTTGGTTCCAGCGCTGCTATTGATGCCTGTGGCATGGTTAGCAGGACCAAGGGCAGCAGTGCCGATCCGCCAAGGTCATGGCATGTCGCTCGGTGCGTTTCTTTGGCTTGATGTGCTGAGTCGACTGCATCGTGTTAGCTTAGGGGGTCCGCAGAAATACCAAAAAAGGCGCATCGCTCGGACCCGCTTTGATGGCCCCTCCGCCACCCATAAACTACTGCAAAAACGCGATTTAACAGGGATTTGGCTCGACATCGTGGTTATCGTGCAGGTTTTTCTGTGTTTGCTATTGTTCATTTATCGACCCTGAGGTCGAGTTCGTATATACTGTGCGCCCTAATAAGCAACCGAAAGTAATTATGAAAACCATTGATGTAATTGGCATCGGCAACGCACTCGTCGATCAGGAATTTGAAGTCAGTGAAGACTTCCTAGCCAAACACCATTTGGAAAAAGGCATGATGGCACTCATTGAGGAAGACGATCAGAACAAACTGATCGCTGAACTCAGCACAATGGGTGAACTTAAAAAGCAATGCGGCGGTGGCTCTGCAGCTAACTCATTGGTCGCTTTTGCACAGTTTGGTGGCTCTGCTTTTTATTGTTGTAAAGTCGCTAATGACGAAGCTGGCGATTTCTATCAGCGTGACCTCGAGCATGTCGGCATTCAAACGAACCTCACCAGCCAAGATAATGATGGTACTACGGGCCGTTGTTTGGTCATGGTGACCCCCGATGCAGAGCGCACCATGCGCACGCACTTGGGTATTACAGCTGATCTATCCACTCATGAGCTTCATCCGGACGCGATCGCGGCAGCAAAATACCTCTACATCGAAGGTTACTTAATTACTTCTGAAATAGCGCGTGAAGCTATCGCTGAAGCGAAACGCATTGCGCGTGAAAATGACACAAAGATTGTCATGACTTGTTCCGATCCCGCGATGGTTAAGTACTTCCGCGATGGTATCGATGAAATCCTTGATGGCGGTGTCGACTTGATGTTCTGCAATAAAGAAGAAGCAGAACTTTTAACCGGTGAAACGGATCCACACGCCGCTGCACAACGTTTATTAAACTGCGCATCGACCGTTGCTATCACTCTCGGTAAAGAAGGTGCGTTAATTGCTGATGCTGAACGTCAGATCCATATTCCAGGCGTTCCTGTTCAAGCGGTCGATACGAACGGGGCAGGCGATATGTTCGCCGGCGCAATGCTGTACGGTATTACTCAAGATATGCAGCTTGAGCAAGCCGGTCGACTCGCCAGTTTAGCTGCGGCGGAGCTTGTGACTGAATTCGGCGCACGCTTGAGCAAAGAGCGTCAACAGCAACTTTTGGAAAAGCTGCTAAGCTACGCTTAACACCCATTTTTTATGCAAAGGATAACGGTAGCATTATGAGTTTAAACGATCCTAAGTTCACCGACTTTAAAGTGGCAGATATTAGCCTCGCCGACTGGGGCCGCAAGGAAATTGCGATTGCCGAATCTGAAATGCCCGCTTTGATGACTATTCGTCGTAAATACGCAGACGAAAAACCGCTTAAGGGCGCCCGTATTATTGGTTGTATTCACATGACCATTCAAACGGCCGTGCTTATCGAAACTTTGGTTGAACTCGGTGCTGAAGTGCGCTGGTCTTCTTGCAATATCTTCTCCACCCAAGACCACGCAGCAGCCGCTATTGCTGCAGCTGGAGTTCCAGTCTTTGCCTGGAAAGGCGAGACAGAAGAAGAGTACGAGTGGTGCCTAGAGCAAACCTGTAAGAAAGACGGTGAACTTTGGGATGCCAATATGATTTTGGATGATGGCGGCGATTTGACGCTAATGATCCACGAGCAATTCCCACAGATGTTGGAAAAGATCCACGGTATTACCGAGGAGACTACAACGGGCGTTCACCGCTTACTCGATATGCTCAAGCAAGGCACACTGCGCGTACCGGCTATTAATGTCAACGACTCAGTAACCAAGTCGAAAAACGATAACAAATACGGCTGCCGCCATTCACTGAATGACGCCATTAAGCGCTCTACTGACCACTTAATGTCAGGCAAAAAAGCGTTGGTCATTGGCTATGGTGACGTAGGTAAAGGCTCTGCAGCGAGCTTACGCCAAGAAGGCATGATCGTTAAAGTTACAGAAATCGATCCGATTTGTGCGATGCAGGCATGTATGGACGGTTATGAAGTGGTCTCGCCCTACATTGATGGTGTCAATAGTGACGACGGTAGCACAATCAATAAAGCGTTGTTGGGCAACATTGACTTATTAGTTACCACGACAGGTAACGTGAACGTTTGTGACCGCCATATGTTAGCAGCGATTAAGTCAACCGCCGTGGTGTGTAACATTGGTCACTTCGATAACGAAATCGATACCGCGTTCATGCGTAAAAACTGGCGCTGGGAAGAAATCAAGCCACAGGTTCATAAGATTTACCGCTCTGACGATGACAACGATTACTTGTTGTTACTCGCTGAGGGTCGCTTAGTGAACTTGGGTAATGCTACAGGCCACCCTAGCCGTATTATGGATGGCTCTTTTGCAAACCAAGTGCTCGCCCAAATGCACTTGTTCCAGCAAAAATTTGCTGACATGTCGATTGAGCAGCAGAAAGATTACTTACGTGTTGAAGTCTTGCCTAAGCAGCTTGACGAAGAAGTTGCACGCTACATGGTACAAGGCTTCGGTGGTGTAATCACGCGCTTGACTCAACAGCAAGCTGACTACATCCACGTCGAGGTCGAAGGTCCATTCAAAACTGACGAGTATCGTTACTAATGATGCAAGACGAATTAATTATTCGCCCGATAACGGCCGCTGATTCAGCGGCCGTTATTAGTTTGGCAAACGAAGTTCACGGCGATAACTACCTGAATGAAGAGTCTCTTGCGGCTCTGCTCAGCGCCGGCACCGTGGATGATATAAACCTTTCGTTTTTGGCTGAAAAGGCGGGTGAGATACTCGGCGTTCGGCTTACAGTAGCGCCGGGACAGTGGCCTATCGACGAGGCATGTACACCTGCCGCATGGCAGGTTGCGCCTGAGTATATTTGCTACTTTAAATGTGCTGCGGTTGCCGAGAACGCACGTGGCTTGGGGGTCGGTAAAAAGCTGCTTTCAGCCAGCATTGAAGCCGCCAAAAAGCTCGGTTGTGAAGCCGGGCTCGCGCATATCTGGATGCAAAGTCCGAACAACAGCGCTTATGGTTACTTCAGTGCGTGTGGCGGTGAACTAATAACTACGCATGCTAAACGCTGGTATCAAGCCTCTATTGAAGACGGCTATTACTGCCCTGTATGTGATGGCATTTGCTACTGTAAAGCAGGTGAGATGATACTCTATTTTTCATCTGAGCGACTTTAGTCCATGTATGATCCGCTAAATGACACTGAGCTACCCAATGCTGCGCCACGCGTAGGCTATTGGGCAGGTCATTCAGTTGAGTGGCCAGCCTGTTTGAAACAGTTGCCTAGAACGACTGATGCTCTAGTCATTGGAGGCGGCTACACGGGGTTAAATGCAGCGATTGAACTTCGTGCACAGGGGCGTGAAGTCACTGTCATCGATGCTGAGCAATTAGCCTGGGGGTGTTCAAGCCGCAATGCTGGCTTTGTCATGAAAAGTACTGGCCGGCTCGGCTTGAAGCACTGGCACGATAGTTTGGGTGAGGATGTCGGCTATGCAATGGCGAACGAACATCAACTCGCCCTTGAGCAGATCAAAGCACATGTCCAGCACTGCCCTGACCAATGTGACCTGCGTGAAGGCGGCTACGTCAAACTGGCTCATAATAAAGGGGCGGTAAAAGCGCTGAGGTCGCAATACCAATTTCTCCGTTCGACTCAACAACCGGTGACATGGCTCAATAAACAACAGGTTGCCGATACTATCAAAACACAACATGGCTTTGCAGGGCTAAAGTTTGATGATTGTTTTGCTATCAATCCAGTAAAATTAGCCGCCAGCGTCGCGCGTCAAGCTCATCAAGCAGGCGTCCAGTTAGTAGAGCACTGTGCGGCGACCGCAATGGACCGTTTGGATGAGGGGTGGCGAGTACACACGGCACAAGGAGAAATCGTGGCGCGTGATGTGCTCTTTGCTACCAATGCCTACACTACACAAAAGCTATTTCCTGGACTTACACGCCGCAATCTGCCCGTAGTTTCTAGCGTCATTGTTACACCACCACTCAGTCGCGCTCAGCTCGATGCGACGGGGCTCAAAGACGACTACGCTTACATGGACACGCGCGTGCTTAAATATTATTTCCGCTTACTGCCAGACGGTCGACTATTATTTGGTGGTCGTGGTGCCATTAGAGGCGCTAATGCCGAGAATCCGCGCTACGCTCGACGTCTACTCGCCGCACTCCATGCCAGTTTCCCCGCATTAAAGGACATCACGCATTGGGATGACTTTTGGAGTGGTTGGGTCAGTGTGTCATTGGACGATTATCCGCGCGTCATGCAACTCGACAACAATGTTTATGCCAGCATGGGCTATTGTGGTGCGGGCGTTAGTTTTAGCGCTTTAGCGGGTAAACGGCTAGCCGAAAAAGCCTGCGGCTTGTCGTTACCGACACTACCGTATTATCAGTCTAACCTTAAACCGTTTCCTTTTTCAGGTTTTCGCCGCGTTGGACAATGGGCGTTTTATCATTACGGACGGCTACGCGATATGTGGGGCTAACATCCCACAACACTTAAAGCCCAAACACAGTCTTTTCGCTCTTCAGCATCCGTCCGATTAAATAGGTTAGTAATACAGCGACCACTAATGTGAATATCGCACTCACGCCTGTACCCAACCAATTCACCGCCTCGCCACGGATCAGTGACAAGAATGTTTGGTGCTGCCCGGTTAACGGTAAATAGTAAAGTAACGGCGTTTTTAGGCGCGCAAACTCGACACCGAATGATGCGGCCATCGGGATGATCAGCAGAAAACTAATATATGTTTGCGCTTCTTTAAAATTCTTTGCTCGAAACGACACGAATAGTTGCAGACTCGTTGCTAGCAACGCCAATGGCACTAATGCCAGAAACATGATTAACAACATATCCAAACTGAAATCAACGCTCATGCCTATTTGATGGAGCGGCACAAAACTAAAGATAATAGGAATAAGAATCAGCGACAGCATGGCACCCAATAGTGCGAAGCAGGAGGCGGCAAGCACTTTACCAATGACGATCGCCTGCGAACTCACTGGCTGAGATAATAAAAACTCAAGTGAATTACGTTCGCGCTCGCCGGCACTGATATCAATCGCCACATTCATGCCCGACCAAAATACCGAAAGTAAGATAAACACTAGCACACTGCCCATAATGATCGCAGCTTTAGAACCTCGCGTCGCCATGTCTTGCTTTGCTACTTGGACCGGTTGTATGACGCGAGGATCAATACCTCTTAATATCAATCGGTAATTCGCTATCTGAGCGGAGTACGCTTGCAGTGCCTGCTCGACGCGCTTCACATCGGTTTGCTGCTTCTGTGCCGACCAGTCAGCACGCAATGTCACCGCTATGGGTGTGGCGGAGGCAATGGCCGCAGCCCAGTTTTCAGGAATCGAAAGCTCGATGGGTGTCACTTCAGCCGGCCAATCGGTTTCGCGTTCCACGATACTATTTTCACGCAGGTGTTCGACAAGCTCTGGGGCATATTGCTTACCCTCAATGCTTATTTTAACATCGCTCGGGTCGGTCAATTGGCTAATCAAAAAGAAAAATGCTACCGCCATCAGCATCGGACCAAAGAAAGCATAAGACATCGCCGCGAGCACTGAGCGTTTATCGCGGAGCGCATCCTTGAACTCTTTTTTCCATATCGTTTTGTAGGCGCTCATTAGGCTGCAATCCCCTCGTCGCTACCAATGATCTTGACGAATGCATCTTCAAGGGCGGTTTCACCGGTTAACTGACACAACTCATTCGGTGTTCCCTCGGCTGCGACTTTGCCACCTGCCATGACTACGACTCGGTCGCATAGTGCAGCCACTTCTTGCATAACGTGGCTCGAAAACAAAATACAGGTGCCCGCTGCCCGTTGTTCTCGCAAAATATCACGTAAAATCCGCGTACTCATGACATCAAGACCGCGACTGGGTTCATCTAGAATCAGATGTTTAGGGTCATGCACTAGCGCCTGAGCTAAGGCCACCTTCATGCGTTGTCCCTGAGAAAAGCCTGCTGATTTGCGATCGGCGAGTGTAGCAATATCGAGCCGCTCGATGACCGACTGTACGTTGTTCTCCAACGTATGACCTTTCAATCCATGCAGCTCACCAAAATAACGTATTTGTTCGCGCACCGTTAAACGTTCATAAAGACCGAATTTATCAGGAAAGATACCTAAGTTGCTGCGCGCCTTTAAGGGGTGTTTATTAGCGTCAACGTGTTCAATCAACGCTTCACCTGAATCGGCACGAAGCAGTCCATAAATAATACGGAGGCATGTGGTCTTGCCCGCGCCATTGGGCCCTAGCAAGCCGGTTATCTCGCCATCGCGCGCAGCAAACGTGAGTTCGCTCAGCGCGTTCACTGTCTTAAAGGACTTACTTATCGACTTTACTTCAATCATGTCAAAGGCCCTCTCCGTTGGCATTCAGCACAAAAGGTGCCAGCTTCCTTTGCTTTACACATTGAGTATCTAATGCTTCGACACTTCCCTTACGGACGAACTGTGCAACGATTTTGTTAGCACAGGTGTGTCCCGCTATGGTGTGTCCTGCGTACGGTGCCACCACGTGTACACTATTCGGCAAGGTGCGCGCAGCAATATCCGCCCAGCGTGGAGGCGTGACTGGATCTTGCGTGCCGGATAGGAGTAATACAGGCTTTTCGCTCTCAACCGGTTGCGCAAAGGCACTCGGTGCCGGCGTTGTTTGCCACCCTTTGCACAAATCGACGAATGCTTGCCCGGTTTTACCACCAATAAACTCGTTGTTAGCATCTTGCTGCAACAAGCTCTCAGTCGCGCGTGGTAAATCTTCACGGCATACCACCGACAACATCAGACCTAAGTATATCGAGTTTTGTACCGCGGTGGTTGTGCCACCCATCAACCCTAGAATAGGTTTATAATTAGTCGCACGTGCTTCACTAATGGCATAGGGTAATAACTGACGTGTGGCGGGGTTGTAGAGCGCAAGACGAACCACGGAACTAAATCTTCCTGGAGTCAGCCGAACCTGAATCGCTTCTGCTGATAGCGGATCTTGTGTGTCAAGCAGCACACTTTGCTGCTCGAGCGATTGCATCACCTGCTCATAATCTTGTTTGAGCTTGGGAAACCGTTGTGCACATGATTGCTGCTGTTGACAGTCTTGTAGCATATTTTCAAATGCCAAACTGCCATTAAACCCGAATGGGCCGATGACCACCTGCGGTGGAGCAACCGCATCCAAGGTCGCCGTGCGAACCGCGTTAGGCGCTTGTTGCAAGTACTTGAGGCCAACTCGGCTACCGTACGACCCACCATAGAGATTCCATTGCTCAACATTTAATGCTTCACGAACACGTTCAAAGTCGCGAATTGCGTTTGGTGTATTGTACTGTGAAACGTCGACATCGGGGTATTGCGCAAGGCATTCCGCTGCCACTTCATCAAGCGCTTGCTCATCGTCTGAACGAACTAATTCATCGGGTCGATTGACGTCGCAAGATAACGGATTACTTTTACCGGTGCCGCGTTGGTCAATCAAGACGATATCACGTTGCTTCCTAACATCGGCGAAGATGCGGGCAATCATCGGCGCAAGCTCGGTAGCCGCCTGACCCGGCCCGCCGGCTAAAATCAAAAGCGGATCGGGTTGTGCGTTCTCTTGAATCGAAGGAATGATCGCGTAATGAATATTGATTTGCTTGGCATTAGGTTGCTCATAGTTTTCGGGTACCGCAATGAAGCCGCACGCTAAGCGTTCAGAGAACCCTTTAATGAAACAGTCCTGGTCGTTATCTGAGGGCTCCACTTTATTCTGTGCATTGGTCATTGCGCTGAATACGCTCAAACCAGCAGCCAATAGCACCCCTATTAAACGCGACCCAAATCGAGTACTCGGCCGGCTTTCATTACCTAAGTTCATGAAAATGTCCTAAAAAAGCGATAAGCAGTTATTTTCGTCCCATCACCGTGTTTTAGCAACAGAAGAATCGAAACAATTTGTTAACAAAAACAAAAAAGGCCTCCAATGTGGAGGCCCTTTGCAATCTATTTACAGCTTGGATTATAAGCCGGCGCGCTCTTTAATAGCAGCCGCGATAGGAGAACCGCCGTGACCATTTTGCTGTGCCCACTGGTAATCTCCAGAGCTTGCTAAATCGTCAACAGAAAGACGACCGACCATAAAGGTACCAATTTCGTTAGAGCCATTTGTCATTGCAAATTGCAAAAGCGATTGACCGTTACACTGGATACCTGAATATACGTCACGCATGCGAACACGTGAATCACGTAATTTCTTACGTAGACGCATGGTGTCATCGCCTTGTACGTATGTGCATAGGCTCAACGCGAGTTCGTTTTGGGCTTTCGCTGGCTGACTGAAAGATACGCCAGCAACTGCTGTTGCCGCGATCAAAGAACCTAAGATAAATGATTTCATTGTGTGACCCCCATCACTTACAACTGTTCAATTTTTCGCCGCAAATAATACTATGAAATTAACGTTCATTCAATCACGCATGTTAAGGTAATTTATTGATTGGACAACAGTTTATTAACTTTTGCGGTCGAGAATACGGGTAGTATATGCAGGTGTTTCGGCATTGGGAGCGGCAACATATTGCCGCTCAAGTTCTTGCCAGCTCTGATTTTTTTGGTAATCAGGAAAGTGCGTATCGCCCTCAACATCCAGTTCGATATCGGTAACATATAGCCGATCACTGTAAGGAAAAAAAAGTTTATAAATTTTTCCACCACCAATGACCATCAGCTCCTCAACATTACCGGCAGCGGCGATTGCTTGCTCGACACTACTGACCCAAACCACGCCATCATCGGGGCTTTGATGCTGACGAGGTTGGGTAGAAAGTACAATATTTTTGCGTCCTGGCAGGGGGCGTCCCAAGGACTCAAAAGTTCTGCGACCCATAACAATTGGCTTACCCAATGTAATTTTTTTGAAATATTTCAACTCGCTCGGAATATGCCAAGGCATCGTATTATCTTTTCCAATCACACGATTTTTTGCCATGGCCGCTACCAGTGAAATTTTCATTGCGTCGCCCTTGTACACGGTTTTATTTTTGGTAAACGACTTCGACACCGTGGTCGTCGTCATCATCGTCATCGAGATCGTCGTCGTCTTGATACTCTTCAAGAACCTCATCGTGGTATGTGTCCCACTTAAAGTCGACGGTTTCTTCCTCTTGCGCTTTTTGTGCCTCCTCATGAGGCGATGGCAAGGTATCGATATACTCGACCACATCATGACATAACTGCTGTGTGTTGCGTCCTTCTAATGCAGCTATCTGATACACCGGACCTTCCCAGCCGAGCCGCTCGACTAAGTCATCAACTAATTCTTGACGCTCCTCCTCGAGCACTAAATCAACCTTATTGATAACCAACCAACGTGGTTTATCAGCTAATTTTGGACTGTATTTTTCAAGCTCTTCGATGATGATGCGTGCTTGCTCGACCGGATCACTTTCATCGAACGGTGCCAAGTCGACGAGGTGCAATAGTAGACGGCAGCGTTCCAGGTGCTTCAAGAACTGAATACCTAAGCCAGCGCCCTCAGCGGCACCTTCGATCAAGCCAGGAATATCAGCAATGACAAAGCTGTGGTGGGCAGCGGGTCGCACCACACCTAAATTAGGCACTAATGTGGTGAATGGGTAGTCTGCGACTTTAGGTTTTGCGGCAGATACCGAACGGATAAAGGTCGATTTACCTGCATTGGGCATACCTAATAGGCCCACATCAGCCAACAACATCAATTCCAGTTGTAGTTGTCTCACTTCTCCCGGAGTGCCGTTGGTCTTTTGTCGTGGCGCACGGTTAACACTGCTTTTAAAACGCGTGTTACCTAGCCCATGGAAGCCACCTTTCGCCACGATGATGCGCTGACCGTGACGCGTTAAATCCCCGATCACCTCACCCGTATCAATATCTTTCGCACGCGTACCCGGAGGCACTTTTAAGGTAATATCTTCACCCCGTTTGCCCGTGCAATTTTTACTCATCCCGTTTTGACCGCGTTCAGCACGATGAAAGCGTTCAAAGCGATAATCAATAAGCGTGTTGAGGTTTTCGTCGGCTTCTAAATAGACATCGCCGCCATCTCCGCCGTCGCCGCCATCGGGGCCACCTTTGGGAATATATTTTTCACGGCGAAAGCTGATACAGCCATTACCACCATCACCGGCTTCCACACGGATTTCTACTTCATCTACGAATTTCATGAGCGACTTCTTTTAGAACAATTCTTGAGGATACTAAGGTTAGCACATATGAAAAAGCCCTGCCGTAAAGGCAGGGCTTTTCAAATCTTTTAGGACAGCTGTAATTAGTCAGTGATTACACTGATAAATTTACGGTTTTTGCTGCCTTTAGTTTCGAAAGAAACTTTACCTTCCGCGGTCGCGAATAAGGTGTGATCTTTACCCATGCCTACGTTGCTACCAGCGTGGAATTTAGTACCACGTTGACGAACTAGGATGTTGCCTGCCAATACAGACTCACCACCGAAACGCTTAACACCCAGACGTTTACTCTCTGAGTCACGACCGTTTTTAGTAGAACCACCAGCCTTTTTGTGTGCCATGTGTCGTTACTCCTTAAATTAGCTGTTGATACCAGTGATTTTCACTTCTGTGAACCACTGACGGTGACCTTGTTGCTTACGTGAATGCTTACGACGACGGAATTTAACGATCTTCACTTTGTCGCCACGACCGTGATCAACGATCTCAGCTGTCACTTTGCCACCTGATACAAACGGCGCACCGATTTTTACATCGCTGCCGTCAGAAACCATAAGAACCTGGTCGAACTCAACTACGTCTCCGGTAGCTGCTTCCAGTTTTTCCAGGCGGACGATTTGGCCTTCAGTCACACGGTGCTGCTTACCGCCACTTTGGAATACTGCGTACATAGTAATCTCCACTGCCCATTAGGCACTCGAATTTAAAATAGGTCGCGAATTCTACTGAATAAACAAAAGGATCGCAAGTGATTTCTGGCTTTCTTTATCAACTTCGCATGCGCCCGTTTAAGCTTGTCCATCTCGACCGCCAATGGCTAGTAACACGCGCTCATATATTGTAACATCCAATCTCCGTTAAATTTACGTAAAGCATTTCATATTATGATGGATCTGAAGTCCATTAACGATCTCGCACATAACGACATGCAAGGCGTTAACGCGCTCATTGGCGAACAGTTGAGCTCCGATGTCGCGCTGATTAACCAACTCGGCATGTATATTGTTAATAGTGGTGGCAAGCGCTTACGCCCTCTACTTGCTGTTCTGTCGTGTCGAGCACTCGGCTATGAAGGCCGTGCCCACCTATCACTTGCAACTATTATCGAATTCATTCACACCGCGACACTGTTACATGACGACGTCGTTGACGAGTCGGAACTACGCCGTGGTCGTAAGACCGCTAACGCGGTATTTGGTAATGAAGCCTCAGTACTGGTCGGTGACTTTTTGTATACGCGTGCCTTCCAAATGATGGTTCAGCTCGACTCGATGACGATCCTGAGCATTTTAGCGGATGCCACGAACGTGATCGCAGAGGGGGAGGTTTTGCAGTTAATGAACTGTAATGACCCGGATACCACCGAAGCACGCTATTTTGACGTTATTTATGGAAAAACTGCGAAGTTGTTTGAGGCAGCGACACAACTGGCCGGCGTACTAACAGAACAAGACAGCACAGTGACTGAACAATTGGCTGACTATGGTCGCTATTTGGGCACCGCGTTCCAATTAGTGGACGACCTGATGGATTATACGTCGGATAGCGAAACCATGGGCAAAAACGCTGGTGATGATCTCGCTGAGGGTAAACCGACACTGCCGCTGTTATACGCGATGTGGCATGGTGATGAAGCCGCTCGCAAGTTGATTCGAGAAGCCATAGAACAAGGTGATGGCCGCGAACACTTGGAAACCGTATTGGCTGCTATGCACGCCACGGGGGCCCTTGAGTACACCCGTCAAAAAGCACTTGAAGCGGCCCAGCACGCGCGCGAAAGTTTAGCCGTTTTGCCTGAATCAGAATACAAGCAAGCGTTGATCGCGCTGACTCATCTCGCGGTCGATCGCGTCGCATAAATCGGCTTATCGCGTAAGCCAGACATAAAAAAACCGCATGCTCGCATGCGGTTTTTTTGTTTGCCTCCGCGTTTACGATGCGAAGTCGATACCTTTCTGGATGTCGCCTTTCAAACCGTCGAGCATGTCGTCCATGCACTTCTGTTCGAATGCGCTTAACTCACCATAAGATAGGATTTCTTCTGCACCGTTCTTGCCTAAGCGAACTGGCTGTGCGAAGAATTTCGCATTATCACCTGGGCCTTCAACGTAAGTGCACTCGATGGTGTCTTGACCTTGCAAGCCGTTAACGAGTGATAAACAGAAACGCGCTGCAGCTTGACCCATAGATAGTGTTGCAGAACCGCCGCCCGCTTTTGCTTCAACGACTTCGGTACCCGCGTTCTGGATACGGTGAGTCAAATCTTTGATTTCTTGCTCGGTGAACTCAACACCTTCAACTTGTGACAACAATGGCAGAATCGTTGTACCACTGTGACCGCCAATCACTGGAACAGTGACGTTAGCAGGATTCAAACCACGCAGTTCAGCAACAAAGGCTTCAGAGCGGATTACGTCGAGTGTGGTTACACCGAAAAGCTTCTGTTTGTTGTACACGCCCTTTTGCTTCAATACTTCAGCAGCAATGGGAACCGTGGTGTTCACTGGGTTAGTAATGATACCCACGCAAGCGTCTGGGCAGTTATCTGCTACGCCTTCGACAAGGTTTTTAACGATGCCGGCGTTCATGTTGAACAGGTCAGAGCGATCCATACCTGGCTTACGCGGAACACCTGCTGGAATCAAAACGATATCGCTACCGACAAGTGCTGACGCTAAATCATCTTTACCATAACCGGTAACTTTTACGTCAGTTGGGATGTGGCTCAGATCAACGGCTACACCAGGAACAACTGGGGCGACGTCATATAAAGACAGTTCAGAACCCGCAGGTAGTTGAGTTTTTAACAACAAAGATAACGCCTGGCCGATACCACCGGCCGCACCTAATACGGCTACTTTCATCTCAGACTCCGTTTTTATGTTGGATTAGTGACTGCATAAGCATAGAATAGTTATGCGGATATGGCGCAAAACTGTACTCCAATAGGGCTTAAAATACAAATAAACTGATCTAGGCGAAGGGCATGACACAAGCAAAATTACTGGCGGCATTTAAAGCATTATTGAAAGAAGAACGCTACGGTTCACAAGGTGAAATCGTTGAGGCACTTAAGCAGCAAGGCTTTAGTAATGTCAGTCAATCCAAGGTCTCGCGCATGCTCAGTAAGCATGGCGCGGTGCGTACCCGCAACGCCAAACAAGAGATGGTTTATTGTTTACCGGCAGAGATCTCAGTGCCTTCGGCTAAAGCACCATTAAATCAACTTGTTTTGGATATTCAGCATAATGATGTCATGGTCATCATCCGCACCAGCCCCGGTGCAGCACAACTCATTGCTCGGCTACTCGACTCGGTCGGTAAAAAAGAAGGTGTGCTTGGTACCATCGCCGGGGATGACACGATTTTTATCGCACCGTTAAAGGTCTCTGAGATTGATTTCACCTTAGAAAAAGTAAAATCATTATTCGAAGCCCACTCGGTTGTCCCCGATAACGCAGAGTAAACGCTAAGCCACCTGTGGTTGCACAGAGGTCTTTAAAAAAGCACGGCTCGGTACAAAAAATGCCGAATTGATAATGGCTTGTGTGTAATCGAGTAAGGGGTCGTATTGGTTTGAGTCATCTTCGTGATAGCGTTGTTTCAGCCAATTTACGACCGCCTTCGGCTGGCACGTGAAATACATCGCTAACATCCCCTGCTCTCGCGTGTCGCCCCACGCCATATTCTGGCGTAGCAAAGGAATGGGCTGTTCATTTCTATCCAACAAACGCGCCTTGCTCGCATGGGTCACGCCGACAATATCCGCTTCGGGTAGCTTTTCAGCCGTGACTTTGTCACGTCCGACAATTTGCTCTTGCCGCTGTGCACCTAAATAATCCCAACGCTTAAGGTCATGCTTAAATTTTTGTACGAATAGATAGCTACTATGTTCGAATTGCTCGCTTTGTTGTTTTTCAACCAGCGCTACGCTGCGACGGCGCAAACCGCGAGGGTTGTCGGGCGCATCGATAAAACCCATCAGATCACGACCATCTAAATAACGAAAGCTATGAACATGTTCGGCTATTTCAATATCATAACCGAGCCATTCGTTAAGCGTACGTGCTGCCAAATAATTAGCGTCGTAGCGATCAGAACGGATGCTGATAAGTAAATCATACACTTGTTCGGGCGCTTCACGGTGGCCCTCACGTAAATCGGGAAAACCATTAAAGCCCTCAGGTCGTCGGTCGGGATACAGAATATCCCAATACTCACTCCCTACCGCGATAAAGCCATTGAGCATCGCCTCAGAGAAACGGTCACTGAGCTCATCTATAATCGATGGAATACGAGCAATTTTGCGACGCATGACATCCACATCATCGGTCATAACATGGCAAAACAGACTCAGCCCATGTAGATTAGGCTCGTCACAAATTCCGGATTGCGCTTTTAACAAAGTGTATCTCCGTTCCAGTTAAACGTTATTTTAGTTATTTTTACATTCATCGGAACTGCAGGCATTATAGAATGCCTGCAAATTACACAGAATCGCAAGGACAAAATCATGCGCCAGTTGATTTTAGCCGCCAGCATCATGTCGCTGGTATCATGTGCAACGCAACCGCACACGTCACCTAATACCGAAACGAAGGCGGTGAGTCAGCCCACTTCGGTGACGCAATCATTCCACTCGCTCGCTAACACGATATGGGACGATTTGTCCGCCAGCCACAAGACGGCATTACCCGACATGTCGCCAGCAGCGTTGCAAGCGCGTTACAAAAAGCACGCAGACTGGTTAGCACAGTTGAACGCTATTGATGTGAGCCAACTCAGTACACAAGATCGCATTAACCACGCTATGATCAAGTACTCGTTAAAGAATAGCGTAGACGAGTATCGCTTTAATGCCCATTACATGCCACTCACTGCAGAGGGTTCGTTTCATTCGTCGCTCGCGTTTATGCCGGGCTATACGCGCTTTGAATCGACTCAGGATTACCGCGACTATCTCAGCAAGTTGGCAACTATCCAACGTTACATGACGCAGCAAACTGACTGGCTGCGTAAGGCGATAGAGGAAGGTTACACTCAACCGAAAGCCGCGATGGAAGGATTTGAAGAGAGTATCCTCGCTTATATCGTTCAAGATCCTGAGCAAAGCGTTTATTTCGACCCGTTCAAACAACAACCGCGTTTTGTCGATGATGCCACCTGGGCTGAATTACAAGAACAAGCGCGTACCGTTATCGATAATCAGATCATGCCTGCTTATGATGACTATTTCACGTTCATGGTCACTGAGTACTTGCCAAGTTCACGTGACTCTATCGGCGCGTACGACTTACCGAACGGCAAGGCGTTTTATAAGAATCGCATTGAACATTACACCACGACCGATATGACCGCCGAAGAAATCCACGAAATTGGCTTAAGCGAAGTTAAACGTATTCGTGCGGAAATGGACGAAGTGATTGCTGAATCAGGCTTTGACGGTGATTTCGACGCGTTCGTTGAGTTCTTGCGTACCGATGATCAGTTTTATGCGGATACGCCGGAAGAATTGCTTCAAACGGCTGCGCTGGTCGCTAAAGAGATGGATGGCAAACTACCCGGCTTATTCAAAACGTTGCCACGTAAGCCCTATGGTATTGCGCCTGTGCCAGACGAAATTGCCCCCAAATATACAACCGGTCGTTATAAAGGCTCAAACCGTGCTGACCAAGCGGGCTATTATTGGGTAAACACCTATGCATTGGATCGTCGCCCACTGTATCAAATCCCCGCATTGACCTTACACGAGGCCGTGCCAGGCCATCACTTGCAGAATGCAATCGCAGGTGAAATGGAAAATGTACCGGAGTATCGCCAGCAAACCTATATTTCTGCTTTCGGTGAAGGCTGGGGCTTATACTCCGAATACTTGGGTTTAGAAGCCGGTTTTTATCAAGACCCTTACAGCAACTTTGGTCGCTTGAGCTATGAAATGTGGCGTGCAGCGCGTTTAGTAGTGGATACCGGTATGCATGCCATGGGCTGGAGCCGAGAGCGCGCGATTGACTTTATGGCGAGCAATACAGCGCTATCGTTACATAACGTGAAAACTGAAATTGACCGCTATATCACTTGGCCCGCTCAAGCGCTGTCTTATAAGCTAGGCGAATTAAAAATTAAAGCACTGCGCAAACAATCAGAAGACGAGCTTGGTAGTGATTTTGATCTACGCGAGTTCCACGATGCGATACTCGAAAACGGCAGCGTGCCATTGGATGTGTTAGAGCAACATATTAAGCAATGGATTGCAGAGCAAAAGTCGGTCTAACTCAAACGACCGATAGATAAACAAAAGGCTTGCCGTGCTGGCAAGCCTTTTTTATGAGCCTATGGTATCGACGCTACGATGACTGGGGTGTTTTGACCCGCTGCACAACCGCATACATCACTGGGACGACAAACAATGTCAGTATCGTGGCAAAACCTAAACCAAACATGATGACCGTCGCCATACTCGCAAAGAAGTCATCCAGTAATAGCGGTAACATGCCTAATATCGTGGTTGCAGCGGCCATAAATACCGGTCTCACACGACTGACCGAAGCATCCACTAAAGCTTGATACGCAGGCTTACCCTCCTCAAGCTCAACATTTACCTGCTCAAGTAATACCACACCGTTTTTGATTAACATGCCTGACAGACTGAGAAAACCTAACAGTGCCATAAACCCGAAAGGCATATTCAGCACTAACAAGCCTAATGTGACACCCACAATCGATAAGGGCACTGTAGTCCACAACACAGTCGCTAGACGGATCGAATTGAACAACAATACCGTGATAATAAACATCGCAAGAAAACCCAGTGGTAGAGACCCAAATAGTGCTTTCTGCGCTTTATTTGACGCTTCGTGCTCTCCGCCCCACTCGATAGAGTAACCGAGTGGTAGTTCCATCTGTTCAACTTTGGGTTTTACTCGCGCAAATACGGCCGCCGCGGTTTCGTTACCTAGGACATCGTGATCGGCCATCACCGTCAGCGTCCGCTTTCTATCTCGACGCATAATCAGGGCGTTTTCCCAGACCACATTAATATCTTGAACCACTTGCCCTAGCGGCAAGTAACGATCGAGCACGGGGCTATATATTTGCAGTTCACGCCAGTTATCTAAATCAACCCGCTCTTGCGCCGGCGCACGAGAGACGATAGGTAACAAATCGGTTCCGTCGCGATAAATGCCAACGGTTCGACCTTCAAAATTGGTTTTGAGTAAATGGTCTACATCTTGTTTAGTAATACCCAAACGACGCGCGGCCGCTTCATCAAATTGCGGTCGAAGCAACTTGGTCTTTTGGCGCCAATCATGACGAATATTCATCGCTCCCGGATCATTGCGTAGAATTGTCTCTGCTTGTTGAGCCAGTTTGCGTAAGACCTCTGGATCCGGACCGCTGATGCGCGCTTCGATCTTAGCGGGCGTTGCCGGACCGATATTGACGCGTATGAGCTTATCTTCGACCTGAGGGTGATGCGCTCTTAAATACTGACGTGTGTCTGCCATGACATTCAACATGGTATCTTTGTCGGAGACCCGCACGATTAACTGCGCATAACTTTCGTACGACTTCTCTACCAAGTAGGTCAAAGTAAAGCGCGGTGCTCCCTGACCAACGGTGGTCGCAACTGAAGCGACTTCTGGCTGCGCCAATAAGTATTGCTCAGCGCGTCGTGCATCCTGAGACGTAAAACGAATGTCAGTGCCCTCGGGATACCAAAGGTCGACGTAAAACATCGGCGTCGTAGACGGCGGAAAAAATGCCTGCTTTACTTGTTTGAAGCCCACCGCCGAAGTGACCAAGAGCGCCAGCATCGCTAACATGGTCAGCAAACGATGCTGCAAGCACCACGATAAAACACGTCGATACCCTTTAAATACGGGGTGACCATATACGTCATCGCCATCTGCCGCCGATTTATCCCCCTCTTTATACATCCGGTCTGCTAAAAAGGGGATAAGTGTTAGCGCGGTTATCCAACTGAGTAGTAACGAAATCAACAACACCCAAAACAGGCTTCCAGCAAATTCCCCCGTCGCATCAGAAGATAACCCGATAGGCGCAAAGGCGATAATACCAATCACGGTGGCACCGAGTAGTGGCCATTGATTCTGGCGCACCACCGTCACTGCGGCTTTAAGCTTAGTTTGTCCGCGTTGCATACCGACAATCATCCCATCGGCAATAACGATCGCGTTATCTACCAGCATACCGAGCGCAATGATCAGCGCTCCTAGTGACACCCGCTGGAGGTTGATATCAAAAATATTCATGAAGATGAACGTGCCCAATACCGTTAATAGCAGCACGCCACCAATGAGAATCCCACTGCGAAAGCCCATACTCAGCAAAAGAGCAATAATCACAATGACTACGGCTTCGACCAAATTCATCAAGAAATTATCGACCGAGTTTTCAACTTCATGCGGTTGGTCGTAAATACGCTCGACACTCATACCGACCGGCTGCGCATAACTGAGTTCGTCGAGACGCTGGTTAATGCGCTTACCGACATCGACGACATTGACGTTGTCAGCAAACGATACGCCCAACCAAATGGAGGGCTGTCCATTAAAACGAACGATATGACTCGGGATTTCTTTGGTATCACGATAAATCTGTGCGACGTCACGTAAGTAGATGCGTTGCTGGGCTCCCGGATTACTGATGACTAAATTGGCAAGCTCTTCGACAGACTCGAACTCACCCGTAGTGGCAATCCGAAAGCGTTCCTCATCTACAGTGACGCGTCCGGCATCGGCCACGGTATTTTGTGTGGTCAGTAGGTTGGCAATCCGGCTGGTTGGAATGCCCATATTAGAGAGCTTAGAGCGTGACACTTCAACGATCACTTCTTCCTGTTGCTCGCCACTGGCAATCACTTTGCCAACGCCCTCCACAAGCACCAATTCACGACGCAAGAAGTCTGCGTAGTATTCGATATCTTGATAATCATATCCTTCACCCGTAATGGCCAGCAGCACACCATAAACATCCGCAAAGTCGTCACGAATGATGGGTTGTTGTGTTCCGGGCGGTAAATTACGGGCACTGTCGTTGATTTTACGGCGTAATTCGTCCCAAATCTGTTCGAGGTCATCGGCACGATAAGTGGACTTCATCTCAACCGTTATTTGCGACAGGCCAGGCTTCGAGATCGAGCGGATATTGTCGACATAACTGAGTGACTGAATGGCATTCTCAAGTGGGTAGGTGACCTCTTCTTCGACTTGTTGTGCTGATGAGCCCGGATAGGCGGTAATCACCATAGCCTGCTTAATAGTAAACTTTGGATCTTCCAGTCGACCAAGCTGTAACAAGCTCACGATGCCGCCGACCAGGAGTACAATGAGTAACAGCCAACTACTGGTTTTTCGTTCCATACTGTATTGAGCAATATTCATTACAGCCCCCGCTCACGGTGCCATTCACGCACTTGCTGTTGCGGCTGTAATTGATAAACACCCGCGCTGACAATACGCTCGCCGGCTTCAAGCCCATCGGTGACGAGCAATCCCTCGTTCGTCATATTTCCGACTTCGACGCTCCGCTTTTCGACTTGCATCTGCGCATTGACAACCCATACATAGTGCTGATTATCTTGCTCGTCAAACACGGCCGTTGAAGGCACCAATACGCCTTCAAGGGTGCCACGCATAACTTGTCGTAAATCGACAATAACCGTTGCTGTCATGCCGGGCAGAATATTTAACTGTTCGGGCCGTGGCAAGGTAAACACGACCTCATACGTGTTGGTAGCAGGGTCTGCCTGCGAGTCCCACTCTTTCAAATGGCCGACAAAGCGTTTCTGTGGGGCAGCGTCAAATACCACCGTCGGCTCATAGTTGAGATTTTTATTCACTTGCGCAAAAAGGTTTTCTGGTACTTGGATTGAAACATCCACAGCATTGGCTATTTGCAACGTCGCAATCGGTTGTTTTGCTTGAACGTTTTCGTAGCGTTCAACAGGGCGCTGCGCGATTACACCATCAAAAGGTGCACGTAGTTCGGTGTAACCTAAGTTGGCTTTAGTGGTTTCATAATTTGCGCGAGCCACGGCAAGTTCTGATTCGATTTGATCGAACTGCGCCTCAGACATCAGCCCCTGCGCAACCAGTTTCTTATTGCGTTGATACTGTGACGACGCCAAATCGAATTGCGCTTTTGCTTGTTCCATCGCCAGACGGTAGTCAGTCGGGTCAAGGCGAGCAATGAGGTCGCCCTTTTGTACTTCGGCACCTGAGCGCACGGGTAATTCGGTGATTTCACCGGCAACACGAAACGTTAGCTGTGCCACCTCGGCTGCCTCGACAACGGCTGGAAATTGGCGTAGTTGTTCACCTCCTGCATCCTGCACCGTGACAATTCGTACCGGGCGAGGTGGCTTGTCGGCGGAAGCGTTGCTGGATGCCGGCTCGGAGCATGCTGTTAACAAAAACACCGTGCATAGTGTGATGCAGCCAATCATTCGATTCATTTTGGAACTCCCATTGAGCGCAAATTAATAGGAAAAGCTTTACTTATTAAATAGTTTAGCGCTAAGTTAAATTTAGTTATATTGAAAAAATCTTTTTAACTACTTCAGTTTTTATGAATATATTGCATCTAAAAATGATGGCCAGCGTCGCCGCTTCCGGCTCGCTTCAAAAAAGTGCTCAGCAACTGCACCGTAGCCAGTCAGCCATTAGTATGGCACTCAAGAAGCTCGAACAAGATGCTGGCTTTGCACTATTCAATCGCGACGGCTATCGCCTACAACTTACAGCGCACGGTCAACAGTTTTTACGCCAAGCTGAAGAAGTACTGCGTCAACATGAACGCCTGGATACGTTATCCGGTCGCTTGCGCACCGGTGCAGAACCTCATTTAACATTGTGTTTTGACCACACCTGTGATGCGCGTTATTGGTTCGATGCCATAACCTTAGTACAAGACGAATTTCCCGCCACCGAATTACGGTTTGAGGGCGAGTCGCAGCTACGCGCCTTGCGACGTATTAATCAGGGTGAAGCCGATCTCGCGATTTGCCCCTGGCTGCCGTTGTTTCGACAATACGGCGAGTTTGAGACACTCAAAGTGAGTCCTTTTCAACTTGTCGTTGTGATGCACAGTCAACTTGCCGAACAACACGGCGGTGTACCTGATAATCGACAGCAACTGCTGGGGCTGCCGATGTTAGTGCCGCAAGTACTTGAAGTCGGTATTAATGTCGACGCTATCCTAAAACTTCCGAGTCAGCGACGCATTCAAACCAGTGACGTGGCGACACAACGAGATATGCTCGTTGCTGGCCTAGGTTGGGGGGCGATTCCAATGCACATGGCCGCACCTTATTTGGCCAGTGGTGAGTTGGTACAAATCGAAATACCCGGCTTTGTGCAACGGGTCAATTTAGAAGTACACATTATACGTTCAGCGATACGCAGTCCGGGCCCTGCCGCTGAAGCCATTTGGCAAGCATTTGCCGAGTAGTTCACCAGTACTTAAAGCCTCCTGTTATTCATAGCATTTATACCCTACATTGTCTGATTTATAGCCGCCTGCCGTGTGAATTTGCAGGAAAATGCGTATAATGCCCGCCACTAGTGAAGTCATTATTTCTCATGCAAACACACAAGAGGTAACTGGAGTGCTAAAAGAATATCGTCAGCACGTTGAAGAGCGTGCCGCTGAGGGCATCCCTCCGAAGCCATTAACGGCTGAACAAGTTGCAGATTTAGTTGAGCTGCTAAAAAACCCACCCGCGGGTGAAGAAGCATTTTTAGTCGAGCTCCTTTCAGAGCGCGTACCTCCAGGCGTCGATGAAGCAGCTTATGTGAAAGCAGGCTTCTTGAGCGCAGTGGTTAAAGGCGACGTCGAAAGCCCTGTCATTAGTAAAGAACAAGCCGTTAAATTGCTCGGTAACATGCACGGTGGCTATAACATCGAAACATTAGTTGCCTTGTTAGATGACGCTGAATTAGGTCGCCTTGCGGCGGAAGAGCTTAAACACACCATTTTGATGTTCGACGCTTTCCACGACGTTGAAGAAAAAATGAAGGCGGGCAATGCGCTTGCAAAAGAAGTCGTTGAATCATGGGCTGAAGGCGAATGGTTCACTAGCCGTGACAAAATGGCAGACGAAATCAAAGCAACTGTATTTAAAGTGACGGGTGAGACCAACACCGATGACTTATCTCCTGCGCCGGATGCATGGTCACGTCCTGATATTCCTTTGCACGCTAAAGCAATGTACAAAATGCCGCGTGAAGGCATCACCAATGCTGGCGAACAAATTGAAGAACTTAAAAAGAAAGGTCACCCCGTTGCATTCGTAGGCGATGTTGTGGGTACGGGCTCTTCACGTAAATCAGCGACTAACTCGGTACTTTGGAACATCGGTGAGGATATGCCAGGTACGCCAAACAAGCGTGCAGGCGGTATCTGTATCGGTGGTAAAGTCGCTCCTATCTTCTTTAACACAATGAAGGACGCGGGCGCATTAGTATTTGAAGCCGACGTTGAGAAAATGAACATGGGCGATGTGATCAGCATCTTCCCATACGAAGGCAAAATCAAAAACGAAGCGGGCGAAGTCATTGCTGAATATGATTATGCATCGCGCGTTATCTTAGACGAAGTGCGTGCAGGTGGCCGTATCAACTTGATCATCGGTCGTGGTTTAACAGCAAAAGCGCGTGAATCATTGGGCCTAGGCGCAAGTGATTTATTCTTAACGCCTGAGCAACCGCAAGACAGTGGTAAGGGTTACAGCCTTGCTCAGAAACTGGTTGGTAAAGCATGCGGTATGGAAGGCGTGCGCCCAGGTACTTATTGTGAGCCACAAATGGCCACCGTAGGTTCGCAGGACACCACCGGTCCAATGACCCGTGACGAACTCAAAGACTTGGCGTGCCTTGGTTTTAACTCTGACTTGGTCATGCAGTCATTCTGTCACACCTCTGCGTACCCTAAACCGGTTGATGTTGAGACTCAGCACACGTTGCCAGACTTCATCATGAACCGCGGCGGTGTATCTCTGCGCCCAGGCGATGGTATCATCCACAGCTGGTTAAACCGTATGTTATTACCAGACACAGTAGGTACTGGCGGTGACTCTCATACTCGTTTCCCTCTGGGTATTTCTTTCCCTGCGGGTTCTGGCTTGGTCGCTTTCGCTGCAGCAACGGGCGTTATGCCACTGGATATGCCTGAGTCTGTATTGGTGCGTTTTAAAGGTAAGATGCAGCCAGGTATCACATTACGTGATCTTGTTCATGCGATCCCAGCGTTCGCGATTAAAGACGGTTTGTTAACAGTCGAGAAACGCGGTAAGAAAAACGCATTCTCGGGTCGTATCTTAGAAATTGAAGGCCTTGAGCATCTAACTGTTGAGCAAGCGTTCGAATTGTCAGACGCTTCGGCAGAACGTTCAGCGGCAGGTTGTACTATCAACCTTTCAGAAGAGTCAGTGGGTGAGTACTTACGCTCAAACATCACCATGTTGCGTTGGATGATCAACGAAGGCTATGGCGATGCACGTACACTTGAACGCCGTGCGCGTAAGATGGAAGAATGGCTTGAGAATCCGTCATTGATGCGTGCAGATAAAGATGCTGAATACGCAGAAGTGATTGAAATCGACCTTGATGAAATCAAAGAGCCTATCGTTTGTTGTCCGAACGACCCAGACGACGCTAAGTTCTTGAGTGAAGTCGCTGGCGATAAAGTTGATGAAGTGTTCATCGGTTCATGTATGACCAATATTGGTCACTTCCGTGCCGCTGGTAAGCTGCTTGAGAAGAACTCTGATCCGTTAAACACACGTTTGTGGATTGCGCCGCCAACGAAGATGGATAAGGCTCAGCTCGAGACTGAAGGTTACTACGACATCTACGAACGTAATGGCGTCCGTACTGAGATGCCGGGTTGTTCACTGTGTATGGGT